>DAOWGJ010000037.1 GCA_030637505.1 Holophagae bacterium | reverse complement strand
CGCCAGTACCTCGGACTCAAGGAGCAGGCAGGCCAGGCCCTGCTGCTCTACCGGATGGGTGATTTCTATGAGTTGTTCTTCGAAGACGCCCGGACGGCAGCGCCACTGCTGGGCATCACCCTGACCCGCCGCCGCCACAACGACAAGGTCGAGGCGCCGATGTGCGGCGTGCCCCATCACGCCTTCGATGGCTACCTGGGCAAACTGCTGGCAGCCGGCTACTGCGTGGCGGTCGCCGAACAGGTTGAGGACCCCGCTACGGCCAAGGGTTTGGTCCGGAGAGAAATCGTACGCACCCATACCCCGGGCACGGTCTCCGACGCCAAACTCCTTGAAGGCAATGAACACTGTTTTCTGGCGGCCATCGGTGGCGAGGGGCCTCACTCGACCCTGGCCTGGATCGAAGTCAGCACCGGGCTTTTCGAAGGGATGGACTGCGGCGACGGCCACACTCTGGCCGAGCAGTTGGCCCGCCTCCGACCCAGGGAGATTCTCGTTTCGGAAGACAACGACACCTGGCGAGAGGCCTGGCCCTCCGAACTTCCGCCTCCGACCGTCACGCCGCTGTCCCCGGAGGACTTTTCGCCCGCGGCCGGAGAGCAGCGCCTCCGCCGGGTTCTGGGCGTCGCGTCCCTTCGGGGATTCGGCCTGAGTTCCGGAGAACGCCTTGTGGGGATGGCCGGCGCCCTGCTGGGCTACGTCGAGGCGACCCATCGGGGAGCCCTCCATCACCTCCGGTCGTTCGCCCGGAGGCAGCCCCACGAATCACTGGTGATCGATCGGGCCTCCCTGCGAAACCTCGAGGTTGAGCACGCTTCGGATGGGACCCGCCGGGGTTCACTGCTGGCTACATTGGATCAGACCATGACTCGCATGGGCGCCCGGTTGTTGCGCGACTATCTGGTTCGGCCCAGCATCGACCTCGAAGAGATCTCGGAGCGTCATCGGGCCGTCGCCGAACTGGTCGAGGATCCCCGAACCACGGACGAACTGCGCGAATGCCTTGCCCAAATCCCCGATCTGGAGCGCTTGGCTGCACGGGTCGGACTGGCACAGGCCCTGCCCCGAGAACTGGCCGCCCTCAGATCGGGCGCCGACCTCCTGCCTATGCTCCTCGAGACCGTTCGCCACGGCGCCGCCCCCCTCTTGCGGGACCTTGCCGACACCCTCGATCCCCTCACAGACATCGCCGGCCTTCTCCACAAACAGTTGGCCGCCGACCCGACACACGTGGTGGGACAGGGCGCCATCGCAGCCGGCTGGGACGCCGACCTGGACGAATACCGGACCCTGGCCCATGGAGGCCGGGAATTGCTGGCCGGGATCGAAAAGCGGGAACGCGAGAGGACCGGCATCGGCTCCTTGAGAGTCAAGTACAACAAGGTCTTCGGCTATTACATCGAGGTGTCCAAGGCAAACATGGACCGCGTTCCCGACGACTACGAACGGCGCCAGACCTTGACCAACGCCGAACGGTACATCACCCCCGAGCTCAAGGATCTCGAAAGCCGCATCCTCTCCGCCGAGGACAAGGCAATTTCCCGAGAAAAGGAACTCTATGCCCACCTTCTCGGCGAAATGACCAATCATGCGCAGCGCATCGCCGATACCGCCTCCCGGGTCGCCGCCCTGGACGTGTTGGCCGCGTTCGGCGACCGTGCCCGCAAGCATGACTACTGCCGGCCCATAATCGACGACGGTTCGGGTCTGGAGATCAGGGACGGCCGCCATCCGGTTCTCGAAGTTCTGCAGCGCGACCCGCCGTTCATCCCCAACGACACCGAACTCAATGCCGAGGACCGGCGGATCGTCCTGTTGACCGGCCCCAACATGGGTGGAAAGTCCACCTACCTCCGCCAGGTTGCACTGATCACGCTGATGGCGCATGCCGGTTCATTTGTCCCGGCAGCTTCGGCCCAAATCGGTCTGACCGATCGTATTTTCACCAGGGTCGGAGCTTCCGATCTCTTGGCCAAGGGTGAAAGCACCTTCATGGTCGAGATGACGGAAACGGCCAACATCCTCCACCACGCTACCCCCAGGTCCCTGGTGATCCTGGACGAGGTCGGTCGAGGAACGGCGACCTATGACGGCCTGTCCCTGGCGTGGGCGATCGTCGAGTATTTCCACGACCGCGACGACCGGGCTGCCAAGGTCCTGTTTGCCACCCACTACCACGAGTTGACCGATCTGGCCAGGCGGTTGCCCCGGCTGATCAACCAGTCGATGGGGGTCAAGGAGTGGAAGGGTAAGATCCTGTTTCTCCACAGGGTTGGAGACGGCCCGTCCGACCGCAGCTACGGCATCCACGTCGCCGAGTTGGCCGGGGTTCCCGACGAGGTTTGCCGTCGTGCCGAAGAGATCCTGGTCGACCTGGAGGCGCACAGGGCCACCCCGGCCGACCCGAAAGCTCAGCGTCCCGCCCCCGATGCGAGCGACAGAATCCTTCAGATGGACCTTTTCCGGCAACCGCTGGACGAGATCCTCGATGAGATCAGCACCCTCGAGTTGGACACAATGACCCCGCTCGAAGCCCTCAATTGGCTCAATGACCTGAAGAGCAGGGTGTCCGGTGCTAAATAGCCTCCCCCTGGTCGTCGGCATTCCCGGCCTCGAGATCACTGAAGCGGAGCGAACGACACTGGACCGGATCAGCCCGGCGGGCATCATCCTTTTCGCCCGCAACGTCGAGAGCCCCGAACAGGTCCGGGAGCTGGTGCTCTCAGTACGGGATATGGATCCCCGCCCCTTCATCTGCGTTGATCTCGAGGGGGGAGCGGTTAACCGACTGACCGCCCTTTGGGGTGACCTCCCCTCGCCATCAGAAGCTGCTTTTTCCGGCATGAAGGGGGTTCAGGCCCTTGGCGATGCCGCCGGTGCGGCCTGCAGGGCGTTGGGCATCCACCTCGACTTGGCGCCGGTAATCGATCTGGAACGGCCGGACGGCTTGATCGCACGCCAGGGCCGAAGCCTGAGCACCTCAGCGGAACGTTCGGCTACGTTGGCCCGTGCGTTCTCCGAAAAGATGGGCGCCTGGGCAGTCAGCGGCTGTATCAAGCATTTCCCCGGCCTGGGCGCAATCAAGATCGACACCCACGAGGATCTGCCAACCCTGGACCACCGCATCGAGGATTTGGACGAACACCTCGGCGTCTTCGCTGCCCTGTCTTCAGAAATCCCCATCGTCATGGTCGGCCACGTGGTGGCGCCGGTACTCGGCGAGAACGAAAAGCCCGCCTCGTTGTCCCGGCACGTCGTCCAGTTGGCACTTGACCTTCCCGGAAGACCCGTCGTGCTTTCGGACGATCTTGAGATGGGCGCCCTCGAGGGATTCGGGGACCTTCCCGAATTGGTCTCGGCCGCTCTTCGCGCCCGGAACCACGGAGTGCTGGTCTGTCAGGCATTTGATCGCTTGGAAGAAATTGCCGACTACCTCCGCCACGAGGCCGAAGCAGACACTACCTTCGCCGGCATTCTGGACGAAGGCCGGTCCCGCCTGGGCACCCTGGCCCGGGATCTGTGCCGCCAGGCCGCCGCCGTGCCCGCACCCGACGACGCAACTGTCGCCCAGTTGTGGGAGAAGGCCCGGAAGGCAGCATTCCCGGGTTCTGCAAGAGACCAAGCTGATCGCTGAGAGCTGATAGCTGATAGCTCCTTAATATGTCCCCAATGCTCCAACCTCGGCCTCCACGGCGTCCAGGATTTCCCGGCTCGCAACGAGCTTCATCATCGCGTTGTGGTCGCGGTGGAGAGGCCTGTCGATTTCCAGGAAATCCACGTGTTTGCGAATGACGGCATAGGCCACCTGCGTACCACGACCGAATGTGTATTCACGGAGGTCCAGGCCCTGCGCGGCGGCCATCAACTCGATGCCCAGGACGCCGCAGGCAATGTCGAGAATCTGACGAGTCTTGAGCGAGGAGTTCATGCCCATCGACACGAAGTCCTCCTGGTCCGCCGCCGCCGGAATGCTCTGGATGAAGGCCGGCGCCGACAAGATCTTCTGCTCGACGATCTGCATATCGGCGGTGTACTGGCTCAACATCAAACCGGAGAACATGCCGGCGCCCTTGGTCAAAAACGGCGGCAGACCGACGCTGAGCGCCGGGTTGGTCAGGCGATTGAGACGACGCTCGGACATGACGCAGACCATGGTGATCGCCGCGCCCAGGGTGTCAACGGGTAAGCTGACCGGTGTGCCCTGAAAGTTGGCCCCGGAGATGACCACCTTGTCTTCCGCGAAGAAGATCGGGTTGTCGCCGATTCCGTTGGCCTCGACCTCGATCTGAGACCGGGTCCAGCGCAGCTGGTCCCGGGCGGCGCCGACAACCTGGGGCGTCGAGCGCATGGAGTAGGCATCCTGGACCTTGACCTTCTCCTTGCCGGTGATCAGATCCGAACCGTCAACTACCTTGCGGATGTTGGCCGCCGAAGTCATTGCGCCCTGAAACCCTCTGGCTTCATGAAGTCTTGGATCGTAGGGCCTCATGTTGGCTTTCAGGGCCTCGAGGCTCATTGCCGCCGCGATCTCCGCCTGCTTCAGCCACCTTTCTGCGTCAAAGACCACCAGGGCCCCGATCCCGGTCAGGACGTTGGACCCGTTGATCGTTGCCAATCCGTCACGGGCCATCAGGCCCGGGACCGGGATGCCGGCCATTTCCAGGGCCTTGGCCCCGGACAGACGTTGGCCCTGATAGAAGGCCTCGCCCTCACCCATCATCAACAGGGCGATCTGGCTCATCGGCGCCAAATCACCACAGGCGCCGACCGAACCCTTCTCGCAGACCACCGGCGTGACGCCACGGTTGAGCATCGCCACCAGGGTTTCGGTGATCTCAGGCCGACAGGCGGAGTTGCCGTGAGCGTGAACATTGGCCCTGAGCAGCATTGCCGCCCGAATGTGCTCCACCGGCGCCGGTTCACCGATGCCCGCCGCGTGGTTGTAGATCAGGTATTTCTGGAAATCCCGAACCTGGTCGTCATCCAGCACGACCTCCGAAAACTCACCGATCCCGGTGTTGACCCCATACATGATCTCGTGGGCGTCGATGCGCTCCTCGATGAAGGCACGACACGCCTTGATGCGCTCCAAAGCGCCGGCGTCCAGTTCAACCTTCTCGCCTCGACGTGCAACAGCCTCGATGTCCTCGATTCTCAGGTCGTTTCCGGTCAATATAATCGTCATGGTCGTTTCTCCTCAGGCAAGCGATTATTCCCGGCCCGAGGCCGGTGTCAAGGGAACCATCATTAATGCTGACAATGGGCACGGCACGCCGTGCCCCTACAGTCGCACATTTTGGCCCTTCGGAAAACGAACCAATTGTTCCGGTGGTAGGGGCACGGCGTGCCGTGCCCGTGTCCAAACCTCTACAAAACCCTGAAATGGTTCGGTGGGTACCATCCGAAATCTAATTACCGCTGGTGTGCCGGGTAGAATGCCGTTTAGAGGATTTTGCCAAAGGAGTCGGGATGTCCCGAAAGACACGAGTCACAGACCCCGATGAGATTCGCCGACTGGTCGCACAGTACGACCGGTGGTGGCACGAGATCGAGTTGGCACCTGGGATTATCACGCCCGGTGACGACTCCAATCGCACGAAATTGCCGATTCTGGAGGAACTGGGCCTGGCACCAGACCTTGGGGGTTTGCGAGCACTCGACATAGGCTGTTCCGATGGCTACTTCGCCTTTGAGCTGGAGAAACGCGGCGCCAATGTGGT
>DAOWGJ010000317.1 GCA_030637505.1 Holophagae bacterium | reverse complement strand
TCCAGGCACTGGTCCAGCCCTCCAATCTCGGGACCCCTCGAAGGGTTGCGCAGGGCTTGGACGGCTCACGGCTTGCCCTGCTGTTGGCCGTCCTGGAACGGCACGCCGGAATCCGGTTCGGCGAGCGTGACGTCTTCGTCAATCTGGTGGGCGGCCTGGCTCTTCGAGAACCCGGGTTGGATCTGGCGGTCGCCGCCGCCCTGATGTCGTCTGCGGCTGATCGCCCCGTGGCCGCGGACATCGCGGTTTTTGGGGAAGTCGGCCTGATGGGTGAGGTCCGGGCGGTCAGTCGTGCCGCAGAACGGGTCCGGGAAGCCGAGGCCTTGGGTTTCGGTAAAGTTGTGCTACCGGTCCGGAGCGCTTCGGGCGAATTCAACCTCCCGGTCCATGCGGTCACGGAGGTTGCTGGGTTGTTGGAATTGTTGCGCTGAGAGCAAATTCCGAAAGCAGCCAAAAAAAGCACATGGAGGCACAAAAAAGAAGAAGAACGTAGGGTGGGCCTTGGCCCACCCTACCGATTTTGCGGACGACAGATTTAACCAAACGACCCGTCGGCGCCGCTGTCCGGCTGATAGCTGATAGCTGACAGCTCCTACCCCACATACACCTGCGGGAACAGCGAGTAAAAGGCCATCGCCGGTTGGAGCTGTGACAGTGGGATCTGATCGTTGACCGTGTGGGAGTCCTTTTCGTTGGCCGGTCCGAAGCCGATCGTCGGAATGTTGAAGAGGCCGGCAGTCGCACACCCGTGCGACGAAAAGGCCGAGCGGTGGAGCCGGGGTTGGCGCCCCAGGATTGCGCGGGCAGTGACCTGAGCCGCCTGAAACGCCGGGCTCTCTTCCGCGGTCTCCCAGGCGGGGAATATCTTTGTCGTGGGGTATTGCAGGCCCCGCCAGGACGGCTCGTCATACTCCAGGAGGCGCACTTCGGCTCCGGCGGCCTGAACTTCGGGGAGGTCCCAGACCTCTTCCAGGGCCGACTCGGCGGTTTCGCCGATGGTCAGCCGACGATCAACGTGGATGGTGCACCCGTCGGGAATTGCGGTGAAGGAGGGGGAGTCAGCCGAAATGCCGGTAACGGCTGCGGAGCCGGGTCCCAGCATGTCGTGACCTCGGCTCATCTGGGCGTGCATCCGGGTGATGGCCTGAACGATCGGTGCCATCGCCACGATGGCGTTGGCGCCGCGATCCGGTTGGCTGCCGTGGGTCGAGACGCCCTCGGTGCTGATCTCGATTTCCAGCCGGCCACGTTGGCCGCGACAGATGCCCAGGTGGGACGGCATGGCGATCACCACGGCCTCAGGATTGAGGCCAAACTCTTTGATCAGGTATTGCCATGCCAGTCCGACGCAGTCTTCCCCGTTGACTGTGGCCGTCACCCACAAGGTTAATTCTTCGGGTACGCCCAGTTGGGCGGCCTGGGCGATGCCGTGGACCACGGTTGCCAAGCCACCCTTCTGGTCGGAGGCGCCCCTGCCGTACAGAGTGCCCCCGACGGTGAGGCCCTTGAAGGGGTCGAATCGCCATAGGGCGGGACGGGAAATGCCGACGGTGTCAATGTGGGCGTCGAAGGCGATGGCGCGCGGTCCGCTGCCGATTCTCCCCAGGACATTACCCATGTCATCCATCAAGACCTCGTCGAAATTCAGGGTCTCCATTTCCCGCACGACCCTCTCACAGGCCAGTCGTTCCCCTCGCGAGGGCGAGGGCAGTGCGACCAGGTCGCGGAGGAAGTCGATACAGGTCGGTGTCGCGTCGGCCGCCAGCCGGGAGGCGTCAGCTTCCAAGGTCGCCGAAGTGGTTGAATGCTCACTCATAGAAAAACCCACCCTCTCGGATGCGAATTTTTTCACAAAGTTTCAAATCAGGCAAGGAGGACGTCAAAATTTCATCGTGATTGCCGCTCTCCAAAGATCGCCGTTCCCACCCGAACCATGGTCGCGCCTTCCTCGATGGCTACCTCGAAATCGTGGCTCATGCCCATCGAGAGGGTTGGCAGGGCCATGGAAATGTGTTGACTGAGGTCTTCCCTAAGGTGGGCCAGAGCCTTGAAGTGCGAGCGGCTTGCCTCCGGGTGCCGGCCGAAAGGCGGGATGGCCATCAGTCCGTCGAGTCGCAGATGGGAACAGTTATCGAGGACCAGCCGAGCGAGGTGCTCGGCCTCCTCCGGGAGGACGCCGGCCTTTTGGGGTTCGCGGCCGACGTTGATCTCGAGCAAGACCGGGAGTCGGCGTCCGGTCCAATGCTCGTCGAGCAGCATTTGCAGCCGGTCGGCCAAAGCCGGCCGGTCCAGCGTGTGGAGTACGTCGAAGACCTCCAGGGCCAGTTTGACTTTGTTTCGCTGGAGCGGTCCGATCAGATGCCATTGGGCATCGCCGCAGACGTCCGGCTTCTTCGATGCAGCCTCCTGGACCCGGTTTTCCCCGAGATGGAGCACGCCGGCACTGATGGCCTCCGACAGAGGTAATGACGGTTGGGTCTTGCTGACGGCAATCAGAGTGACGTCGGCAGGATCACGGTCCGCCAAGAGAGCGGCATGTTCGAGCCGAGCCTGTACGTCGGCCAACCGTGAGGAAATGGTGGGTTGCACTGAATACTTTCTTTGCGTTCCCTTTGTGGCCTTTGCGTCTTTGCGGTTCAACTATTTTCTTGTTCTGACCCGCTGGACGCCTGAGTGGCCGCATCGAGTTTCCAGTTTCCAGTTTCTAGTTTCTTCCCTCTGCCTTCACCCATCCCCGGCGGCCGAAACAGCATCTTCTCGATAGAGAACCCGATGGCAGAACTCGCAGGCGATGATTTCCTCGCACCGCCGGACGCGTTGCATCAGGTGCGGACGAAGTTTGAAATGGCACGCTGAGCAGCTGCCGTCGACGACCGCCGCGATGGCGATGCCATTCTTGCCCTTGAGGAGCCGATGGAAGTGTGCCCGGTTTTTGGGGTTGAGTTTCTCTTCCAAAGCGTTGGCATCAACAGCCAACTGGTGCACCTTGAGCTTGAGATCCTTTTTGGTGAGTTCCCACCCCTCAGTGATCTCTTTCTGGGCGGTCTCTTCTTCGGGGCGCGCCTGTCGCCGGTTCTCGATATCCTCGCCAAGCTCCCGGATCGTGGTTTCCAACTCTTCATGCCGGGCCTTGCGGGTTTCCAGTTCCTTGGTGGCGTAGTCGATCTCCGAAATCACGGCGGTGAATTCCCGTTCGTTGGTCACCATGCTCTTCTGCTTCTGAAAGTGTTCCAGTTCGAGACGCCACTCTCCCTCGCCGTTTTGAACCTCTTGAAGTTCTTCCTGATGTGTGGCCACTTGCGCCTCGAGGTCAGCAAGCTCCGCTTTCCGCTGTCGGTTGGTCTTTTCCAGAGCCTTGACTTCTTGCGGGGGCGTTTGACGCTCCTGAAGAGCCTGAGAGATGGCATCGTAAAGACCCTGCAGCCGAATCAAAAGAACGAGATCGTGTTGTGCTGTGTTCAATGAGCCCCCTGACACACCGGCTGTTCTCCGGTTTATTGTAGTCGGTGGTGTCCCACCATCCGCCACTTCCAAATTCGTGGGCCCACCAGGATTCGAACCTGGGACCGACCGGTTATGAGCCGGCGGCTCTAACCGCTGAGCTATGGGCCCCGAGCGTATGGTAACCCGAGGACCGGTGTCCAGCAAGGTCTGTTGGTCACTTATGCACGGGTTTCTTCGATAATCCGAAGGAACCCGTGCATAAGTGGCTTTCAGCTATCAGCTATCAGCTGTCAGTTCAGTCATTTGCAGATCCTCCAAGGTATCAGGCGGGCATCGATCCTCGACCGACAAAACACTTACCTGCAGCTGTAACCTGGACCTCGTCGGTGACGCCTGCGGATTGATTGCTGAGAGCTGAGAGCTGACGGCTGAGAGCTAATTTTCTCCTTCGGAAAACGGTTTCAGTAGCTGAGATCGGGTCGGGTGGCGGAGCTTTCTCAGGGCCTTGTACTCGATCTGGCGAATCCGTTCACGAGTGACGTTGAAGGTCCGTCCGACTTCCTCGAGCGTGTGTTCGGTCCCGTCGCCGATACCGAACCGAAGCTTGAGGACCTGTTCTTCCCGTGGCGTCAGTGACTTGAGGACGGAGTTGGTGTGGTCCTTCAACGTCCTCATAATCACGGCCTCGATCGGCGAGACGGAGGCCGTGTCCTCGATGAAGTCGCCGAGATGCGAATCCTCCTCCTCGCCGATCGGAGTCTCCAGTGAAATGGGTTCCTGTGAGATCTTGTGGATCTTCCGGATCTTGGAGACCGGCATCTCCATCCTCTCGGCAATTTCGGCGACCGACGGTTCCCGTCCCAACTCCTGGACCAGCATCCGAGTCGTCCGGGTCAGTTTGTTGATCGTCTCGATCATGTGGACCGGGATGCGGATGGTGCGGGCCTGGTCGGCGATCGCTCGAGTGATGGCCTGACGGATCCACCATGTCGCATACGTGGAGAATTTGTATCCCCGGC
>DAOWGJ010000367.1 GCA_030637505.1 Holophagae bacterium | reverse complement strand
TCTGCGGCGTGCCCCCCTTGATGTTGACCGCAGCGTTGCTCAGTTCAGGAGGATACCGCAGGACAACATCAAGGACGGCACGCCCCGATTTGAGGTTCGGGCGCTCTCCGATTGGAACGTCGGCTTCGGCGGGTTAGGATAGGTAATGCCTTCTCTCCCCGGCCGCAGTTCTCCCTTGGGAGCCACACCGACCCAACACGGCGTCAACTTCAGCGTCTATTCCCGGACCGCGACCCGGATGGAACTGGTCCTCTTCGACGACATCGACGACACGAAACCCAGTGCGGTCTTCGCCCTCGATCGACAAAAGAACCGGACCTTTCACTACTGGCATATCGAGATCCCGGGCCTCGCTCCGGGCCAGGCCTACGGCTGGAGAGCAGGTGGGCCGTCAAACGGTGACTCAGGCCTCCGTTTCGACCCCTCCAAGCTCCTGCTCGATCCCTATGCCTGCGCCGTCGGCATCCCGGAGGCCTATAGCCGGGAGGCGGCACGGGGCCGGCAAGACACGACGGCCACCGCGATGCGAAGTATCGTGACAGACCGGCGGGGCTACGACTGGGAGGGCGACATGCCCTTGCGCCGGCCCTATTCGGACACCGTCATCTACGAGATGCACGTCGGCGGCTTCACCCGCCACCCCTCGTCAGGGGTTGAGCCTTCTCGGCGCGGAACCTACGCAGGGTTAAGCGACAAGATCCCCTATCTGGTCGATCTCGGCATCACTGCGGTCGAATTGTTGCCGGTCTTTCAGTTCGACAGCCAAGACGCCCCGGCGGGCCTGACGAACTACTGGGGTTACTGCCCCGTCTCGTTCTTCGCCCCTCACGCAGCCTACGCCTCGAACACCGGCGTTTTGGGGCCGATCGATGAGTTTCGGGACATGGTCAAGGCCCTCCACCGAGCGGGCATCGAGGTCATCCTGGACGTCGTCTACAACCACACCGCCGAGGGAGACCACCGCGGACCGATCGTGTCTCTCAAAGGGCTCGATAATCCGACGTACTACATTCCCGACCCTAAGGACCCCTCGTTGTACGCCGATTTTTCGGGTACCGGAAACACACTCAACGCCAACGGATCGGTGGTTCGGCGAATGATCCTCGACAGCCTCCGCTACTGGGTCGAGGAGATGCACGTTGACGGCTTCCGTTTCGACCTGGCGTCGATATTGTCCCGCGACGAAGACGGCAAACCCCTGGAGAACCCACCGATTCTCTGGGACATCGAGACCGATCCGAGCCTCGCGGGCACAAAGCTGATCGCCGAGGCCTGGGATGCCGGTGGTTTGTACCAGGTGGGCTCTTTTCTCGGCGATCGTTGGACCGAATGGAACGGCGTCTTCAGGGACGACGTCAGGCACTTCGTGCGTGGCGACCAGGGTTCGGTGAAACGGCTCCCCGAACGATTGCTGGCCAGCCCTGACCTCTACCGCGACGAGCAACGGGAGCCCGAGCAGAGCATCAATTTCATCACCTGCCACGATGGTTTCACCGTCAACGATCTGGTCTCGTATGCGCAAAAACACAACGAAGACAACTCCGAGGACAACCGCGACGGATCCGACCACAACCTGAGCGACAACCACGGCATCGAAGGTCCGACCGATGACCCGGGGATCGAGAACGTGCGCAATCGCCAGGTCAAGAACCACCTGGCCATCACCCTGCTGTCTCTGGGAACACCGATGCTCCTGATGGGCGACGAAGTCCGACGGTCCCAGCGAGGGAACAACAATGCCTATTGCCAGGACAACAAAATTTCCTGGTTCGACTGGACCCTGTTGGACCGCCACGCCGACATCCATCGTTTCGTCAAAATCCTCGTGGCTTTTCGACAACACCCGGAGCACCTTGCAGTCCCTATGAGAATGACCCTCGACCAGGTGCTGCGGACATCGAACATCCGCTGGCACGGCGTCATCCTGGATTCACCGGATTGGTCCGAGGACAGCCGGAGCATCGCCGTCACCGTCCGGTTTTCCGCGGACATGATCGGGCATCTGATGTTCAACTCGTGGACCGAAGAACTGGATTTTCAGTTGCCCCCGGTCACTCAAGACCAGGGCGGTGGATGGCGTCGACTGATCGACACCTTTCTCCCCTCTCCCGAGGACATTTCGGCGCCTGGAACTCAACCGGCAGTTCAGACAGGGACCTACACCGTCGGCCCGAAGTCCCTGGCCCTGCTGGTCGCCCCTTTTTCGGAAGGGCCCTGAGGATATCTCGGCGCTGCGCCCTGGTGGCTGTTGATGCTCTTGATATTGACGGAATTCACCCTCTTTTGACCGGATCCGCGCGGGGCGATGGGATCTGGAACTACGGCACCCTCGACGCCGTCGCCTCCAGAATCAGGGACGACGACGCATCCTGGGCGTTGACCATTCAACAGGCCTGGCATAGGCTCGTCAGGGCATGGTCAACGGGCTACTTACAACGGACGGAAAACGACTGCTTGTCGGGTGCGGCGCTGCGGCCGCGGTGCTGATCGGCACCATTCTGATACCGGCCTGGCTTCGCCTGAATTGGCACGGGTTTCACAACTTCGACCTCGGTATCTACGCACAAGCGCTGTTCAGGCTTTCGCTGGACGACCTGAATCCTTGGCTGACCTTGCGGGATGTCAGGGTATTCAACGACCACTTTGACCCAGTGCTCTTCGGCGTAGCTCCATTCGCGAAGATCATGCACCCGGCTCGAGTGGCCCTCGGCGCTGAGCATCTTCTGACATTGGGGGTCATCCCTCTTCTGCTGCTGATGTACCGGTCCGGCAAGATCAACCGTTGGTTTGGTGTCGCGGCGGCTTTCTACCTCCTACTCAACCGCGGCATGCTGTCGGCACTGTTCTATCCGGTCCACCCGACTACGTGGGCGGCCCTCGGTTTCGTTGCCCTTGGAGCATCGATTTCGGCAGACCGGAGTTGGTCTACATTCGCTGCGCTCACCTATCTTTTCATGTGCAAGGAGGAGTTTATTTTCGTGGGGATTGTGGTCGGTCTCGGGCTGATCGCTCGACGCCGCCGCGCGTTCGGAACTGCGGTTTGCGTATGGTCATCGATATGGCTCGCTGCAGTCTTCCTGCTTCGCCCGACCCTCATGGGCCCGGTGATCGACTACGGAGGTCGAGTCCTC
>DAOWGJ010000301.1 GCA_030637505.1 Holophagae bacterium | reverse complement strand
GCCTTTGACGGTCAATGCCCCAGACGGCGTCGAGATCGCCGCGACGGTCCACAGCATAGGCGAACCCACCGTTGTCCTCGTCCACGGCTGGATGTGTGATCAGACGTACTGGGAGCTCCAACTCTCGGCCTTGGTCGAACATTTTGGTGTCGTCACTGTCGATGTAGCCGGCCACGGTCTTTCGGGAACCGACCGCCAGGTATGGACCACCTCCTCTTTGGGCGACGATGTCGCAGCCGTCATCAACCACCTCGACCTCAAGGATGTCGTGGTCGTTGGACACTCGATGGGAGGCCGGGTCGCGCTTGAGGTCGCACGATTAGTGCCGGGAAGGGTCGTTGGCGTCATCGGCGTCGATACGCTTCACAATGCAGAGAACACGATGGACCCAGAAGAAGCCGAGGCATTCCTTGCCGGAGTTGAAAAGGACTTTGCTGCCGCCTGCGACCCGTTGGTCAGGTCGATGTTCAGAGATGGGGCCGACACCATCCTGATGGATCGGGTGGCTTCAGACATGTGCGGCGGACCCGGAGAGATCGGTACCGCCCTCCTTCGGGACTACATCGAATTCGACGTGGCGGCGGCCCTTCAAAACGCAGCCGTGCCCGTTCGCTGCGTCAATTCCGACCAATGGCCGACCAACCCGGAGGCCAACCGGAAGTATGCCGATTTCGAGGCCACGATCCTGCCCGGCTACGGCCATTTCCTGATGCAGGAGGCCCCCGAAGAACTCAACCAGGCACTGATCGAAACGGTGAACGCCATCGGTGCCGGCGGTCCCGATCAATAGCCCTCACCGCACCTTTTTTGTGCCTCTTTGTGCCTTTTCGTGGCTATTTCATCAGTCTTGAGACCGACTCTATCATTTTCCGACATCCGGGCTGCCCGCTTCCCAGCCTTCCAGCTTTCCAGCTTTCCAGCTTTCCAGCATCTGAATGAAATACCATGGTGACCCACTTTGTTGTCCGCCACGGCCGCACAAGGAGATCTCGGTGTCAACGGATTCGCAATTCCCCTCACCCCTTTCGTCTCTCTCGAGCCCGGAGTACATCGACCAACTTTATGGGCGATGGACTGCCGATCCCCAATCGGTACCGGAAGCCTGGCGCCATTTCTTCGCTGGGTTCGAATTGGGCGCCGACCGGGTCGGCGCCGGGCCTCAGGCCGACGAAGCACAATCTCGCGTCGCCAGCCTGATCTTCGGCTACCGGAGCCGCGGCCACATGAGCGCGGACGTCAACCCCCTCGAGAATCGTCCCAATCCCGACCCCGGGCTGGCCATCGAGGAATTCGGTCTCTCTCCTGAAGACCTCGAACGCGTGTTCGACACCGGACATCTTGGCATGGCTCAGCGGGCTACCCTGTCGACAATCGTTGAGTTCTTGAGGGACACCTATTGCGGCAGCGTAGGCGTCGAGTACGTCCACATCCAGAATCGGGATATCCGGAGATGGCTTCAGGCGGAGATGGAGCCCAGCCGGAACCGGCGGGAGCTCGAGAAGGCCGAGAAGACCCGCCTCCTGGGCCATTTGGTAAATGCAGAGCTCTTTGAGAGCTTCATCCACAGCCGCTACCAGGGGCAGAAGAGATTCTCCCTCGAAGGCGCGGAGAGCCTGATACCGGCGATGCACCAGTTCATGGAGACGGCGGCAGCCACCGGTGCAGACGAAGTGGTCATCGGAATGGCCCACCGCGGCCGGCTCAACGTCCTGGCCAACATCCTCCATAAGCCCTACGACATGATCTTCCACGAGTTTGAGGACAACATCCAGCCGCACTCGGAATCAGGTGGAGACGTTAAATACCACCGGGGCTACTCCTCGTTCTACATCACCACCGACGAAACGCGGCTGCACCTCAGTTTGACAGCCAACCCCTCCCACCTCGAGGCGGTCAACCCGGTGGTCGAAGGCCGCACACGCGCAAAACAGCGGCGGCGGGGCGATACCGACGACCGAAGCCTTATTCTCCCGCTGTTGATCCATGGCGACGCGGCCTTCGCCGGTCAGGGCCTGGTCGCCGAGACCCTCAATCTCTCCCAGCTCAAGGGCTATCAGGTCGGCGGCACGGTTCACATCATCGTCAACAACCAGATCGGCTTCACGACTTCACCCGGCGATGCGCGTTCGACTCTCTACCCCACCGACGTCGCGAAGATGATCGAGGCGCCGATTTTCCACGTCAACGGTGACGACCCCGAGGCGGTCTGTTTCATCGTCGACCTGGCCCTGCGCTTCCGCCAGAAATTCCACCGAGACGTCGTCATCGACATGCTGTGCTATCGAAAGTACGGTCACAATGAAGGCGACGAACCGGCCTTCACCCAGCCGGTGATGTACCAGAAAATCCGGAACCGACCGCCGGTCCGGAAGCTTTACCAGCTCAGACTGGAGGGCGACCGGGATCTAACCCTTGAGCAGAGCTCCGAGATTGAGAAGAACCTGAAGAAACGCCTGTACGACGCCTTCGCCTCGGTCAAGGAGACCTGCCCGGTCTCAATCGCCGACGAGCACGCCTTCGGCAGCATCTGGAAAGGCCTCAACGGTCCCTATTGTTTTGACTGTGAGCCCACTGCGGTGGACCATCAAACCCTCGTTCGGGTCGCTCAGGCCCTGACGACGGTTCCCCAGGGCTTCAACCTCAACCGGAAGATCGAGAGGCGGCTGCCGGCCCACCTGGAAGTGATTGAGAAACGAAGCGAGGTCGACTGGGGTCTGGCCGAGTTGCTGGCCTATGGAACCCTTCTGGATGAAGGCTTGCCGGTCCGCTTGTCGGGACAAGACAGCATCAGAGGGACCTTCAGTCACCGCCACGCAGGGTGGTTCGACACCAATGACGGCGAGAAGTACTTCCCTCTCAATCATATTTCCGATAACCAGGCAGATTTCTGTGCCTACAACTCGATGCTGTCCGAGGCTGCGGTTCTGGGCTTCGACTACGGCTATGCGCTGGTCGAACCTAACATGCTGGTGCTCTGGGAGGCACAGTTCGGCGACTTCGCCAACGGCGCTCAGGTCATCATCGACCAGTTCATCACCGTCGCGATGGACAAGTGGGAGCGGGCCTGCGGCATCGTTATGTTGTTGCCGCACGGCTACGAGGGCCAAGGGCCGGAGCACTCCAACGCCTATCTGGATCGGTACCTGGCCGCCTGTGCCGAAGACAATATCCAGGTCTGCAATTTGACGACACCGGCCCAGTTCTTCCACGTCCTCAGGCGCCAGCTCAAACGTTCCTTCCGCAGGCCGCTGATCATCATGGCGCCCAAGAGTCTCCTTCGCCACAAGGGCTGCGTGTCTCCTGTGGCTGACCTCATCGATGGGCAATTCTTGGAAATTCTCGACGATCCCTCTCCTCCCATCAAGCCGGAACGCCTCGTCCTGTGCTCCGGCAAGGTCTACTACGACTTGATCGAGGGCCGAAAAAGCCTTGGTCGAGAAGAAAACGTGGCGATCATCAGGGTCGAACAGTTCTATCCCCTCAATGACGAGATGTTGCAAACAGTCACCAAGCCCTATAACGGCGCAACAGAAATCTGCTGGGTCCAGGAAGAAACCGAGAACAGAGGCGGTTGGGCCTTCATCAGACCGCGCCTCGAAGCCCTTTTTCCTGGTCATGCAATCCGATACGTCGGCAGAGCTCCTTCGGCGTCTCCGGCCACGGGGTCTTCGAGGGTCCACCGAGAGGAACAGGAACAGATCGTGCGACAGGCGATCGGTAATGGAAGTGCATCATGAGCATCGTAGACATCAGAGTCCCCCAGGTCGGAGAAAGTATTTCCGAAGGCGTGTTGGTCGAGTGGGTCGTCGCCGACGGCGACATCGCCCGGATCGACGAACCCCTTCTGATACTCGAGACCGACAAGATCACCATGACGGTCTCAGCGGAGGCCACTGGGCGTTTGAAAACTACCGCCGTTCCCGATGAGGTCGTGCAGATTGATCAGGTTGTGGGCACGATCGATACATCGGCAGCAGACGGGGAAGCAGTTCCCGCCCCTGCAGCGGCATCACCACCCAGGGTTGAGGCAACGCCGGAGGCCGCACCCAGGCCCTCTCTTGAGGGTCTGTCCCCCGCCGTACGGCGCCTGGTCACGGAACACAACCTCGACCCCTCGCAGATTCCAGGGACCGGCAAGGACGGCCGCATCCTCAAGGGCGACGTCATTCATTTCATGAAGCAAGGGACCGCGCCCGTAGAGGCGCCCCCGACGCCGGCCCCGGCAGCACCTCGTCGGCAGCCGGCGATCCAGCCCGAGGGCGAACGCCAGACCCGCACGCCGATGTCCCGCCTGCGGCACAGGCTGGCCGAGCGCCTGGTCGAGGTCCAACAAACCACAGCGATGCTGACGACCTTCAACGAGGCCGACATGAGCCGGATCATTGCCTTGCGGTCGCAGTACAAGGAGCCGTTCAAGGAGCAGCACGGCGTTGGCCTGGGTTTCATGTCGTTCTTTCTCAAGGCGACGGTCGAGGCCCTCAAGACCGTGCCGGAGGTCAATGCCTGGGTCGACGGTGACGATATCGTCCAGAACCACTACTACGACATCGGCGTCGCCGTCAGTTCCGACAGGGGCCTGGTGGTCCCGGTCGTCCGGGATGCCGACACCCTCTCGTTTGCCGGCGTCGAGTCCGAAATCAAGAGATTGGCTCTGAGCGCCCAGGACCGCACCCTGGAGTTGAGCGACCTCTCGGGCGGCGTCTTCACAATCTCCAACGGCGGCATCTTTGGTTCTTTGATGTCGACACCGATCCTCAACCCTCCTCAAAGCGCCATCCTCGGCATGCACGCAATCAAGAAGAGGCCGATCGCCGTCGACGACGAGGTCGTCATCCGGCCGATGATGTACCTGGCGGTTTCTTACGATCACCGCATCGTCGACGGGCGGGAGGCTGTGACCTTCCTCAAGCGCATCGTCGAATGTCTTGAGCGCCGCGAACGGCTGATGCAGGAGGAGTGAGGATGGACCGTTACGATCTCGTCGTCATTGGCGCCGGGCCTGGGGGCTACGTCGCCGCCATTCGCGCCGCCCAGCTGGGGCTTGAGGTCGCCCTGGTCGAAAAGAATCCCACCCTCGGCGGCACTTGCCTGAATATCGGGTGCATCCCGTCGAAGGCATTGCTGGAGAGTTCCGAACTCTTTGCAGTCGCCCGGGACCGCTTCTCGGATCACGGAATTTCGGTGGGAAACACCAAGATAGACATCGAGGCGATGCAGGGCCGCAAGGACAAGATCGTAGAGGAATTGGTCGGCGGCGTCGCCATGCTGATGAAGAAGAACAAGGTGACGGTCCTGACCGGAAAGGGCGAACTCAAGGCTGCCGATGTTGTTGCAGTGCATGGAGACGGAGGCACCACCGAGATCGGCGCCTCCGCCGTCGTGCTGGCGATGGGTTCTGCCCCAGTCGAGTTGCCCTTCATGCCCTTCGACGGCGAGCGCATCATAAGCTCCACCGAAGCTTTGGCCCTCACAAAGATCCCGAAGAGCCTTCTTGTCGTCGGCGCGGGCGCTGTCGGCCTGGAACTGGGCTCGGTCTGGGCCCGCCTCGGCGCCGAGGTCACTGTCGCCGAGTTCCTGCCCCAGATCACGCCCTTTGCCGACAAGCAGATCGCGGGCGCCCTTCAGCGGGCCCTTGCCGCCCAAGGGCTGGAAATTCGTCTCTCAACCAAGGTCACGGCGGCCAAGGTCCTCAAGACCGGCGTCAAGGTCACCGTCGAAAACTCCAAGGGCGAGAGCGAGGATCTCAAGGTCGACACGGTACTGGTTGCTGTCGGCCGACGGCCGGTCAGTACAAACACCGGACTGGAGGCCATCGGCGTTGCGACCGATTCTGCCGGCAGAGTGACGATCGACGAACAATTCCGAACCAACGTCCCCAATGTCTACGCGATCGGCGATCTGGTAGAGGGACCGATGTTGGCGCACAAGGCCGAAGACGAAGGCGTCGCGGTCGCCGAAATCATCAACAATGAGGCGGGCCACGTCAACTACAATACAATCCCCAGCATCGTCTACACCGATCCCGAACTGGCGATGGTCGGAAAAACCGAAGCCGAGTTGAAAGAAGCGGGAATCCCCTTCACGAGCGGTAAAGCGATGTTCGGCGG
>DAOWGJ010000093.1 GCA_030637505.1 Holophagae bacterium | reverse complement strand
GGGTTCGGGCCGGAGAACGGTCACGTCCCATTCGGGGTGCCCGGTCTTGAGCATTCTGGAGGCCTGGATGCCTGCGGGCCCTCCGCCGATGATCAGGACGTCGGTCTTTCTCAGTGAAGTGTTCTTCGTTTCAACCATCTGATTCTCCTTGAAATAACGGCGCTGAATGATTGAATCTATCATTCCAACGATTGTTGGACTATATACGATGATATTGAAATGTGCAACGAGGCCAAACGGAACCAAAGAGAAACGCTGGATGGAGGTCGATATTTGTCTCTCGGCGATGGAAATAGGGGTTTGATGTTCTTGCGGTTGCGGTGGTCGCCCTGGCGGGAGGGATGGCGGCGGTCTCCTATTTATTATCGAACGCCGCGTGTCCCAAGAGCTGACCCCCGCTCCTTCCAGAGGAGCGGGGGTCGTACAAACAGTCGGTAGGGTTCACTATCACTGGAGCTCAGTAGCTCCGATCACATCGCTGCACGGTACTCCCAGGGGGGTTCGGGATTGCCGTCGACCCAAATGCCACTCGGGTGGTTGCGGGCTCGGTCCGACACCTTTTGGATGTTCTCGCTCTGAGCGCTTCCTTCTGCGGGCCAGGCGAATCCCAGCTCAGCCAGGAAGAGGGAGAGGTCTTTACCGTTGACGAAAACCCGAGCATGGTCCGGACCCTCGCTCGGCACCATCTGGACCTCGAGGCTTTGGTCCTTGACGGTGCGTCGGACGAACTGACGGATCTTTTTGCCCATGGGCTGCTTCAGTTCCGGGGCATCGATGCCGGCGAGGTGGATAGTGCGCTTTTCTCCGTCACAGTCGATGACCAGGGTGTCACCGTCGATCACCTTCAAACAACGGCCGTCGAATTTTTCGTTGGAGGAATCGCTGCCAGGACCGGCGGCGGCAAATGGAGCCATGGCGAGAGTGACAATGAGAGCGAACATGACGATTGCCTGAGCAGAATTACGTTTCATTGGTGTCTCCTTGTTCTTGATTGCTGTCGATCGGACGCAACTCTCCCGGGCCAAATGCTCTGACGAAGGATGTGTCCTCCATTAATACGGTATTGTGGTCTTCTGCCATGGGTCGATTCCGAACCACGTTGAGCGCGTCTTGTGGAACCTCAGTGTTTGATCTGCCGGTACTGTGCCCTCCCTTCTATCCTGAATACGCACGAAGGTGACCTTTGGTTCGCAATTGGATCCGATTGACGGACCGTGTCACCATGGATGGGGAGTAATTGTGTGTGAACTCTTCGCGATGTCCAGTTCGCATCCGGCGACGGTCAACCTGTCGCTCGGGGAATTCTCTCGGCATGGAGGACTGACGGCGGATCATTCGGACGGGTGGGGCTTGGCGTACGTCGAAGACCGGGATGTCAGGGTTTTTCGTGATATCGATCCTGCGGCCGACAGCCCTTATCTTCAGTTTGTTTCGAAACGGCAATTCAGAAGCGACATCGTTATCTCCCATATCCGGAGGGCGACGCTCGGTGACGTGGCCCTGCGAAACACCCATCCTTTTGCTCGCGAGCTGGGAGGGCGAGTTCACCTCTTTGCCCACAATGGGGACATCCCGGGAATCAAGGATGTGGTTCAGCGTGGGAGTCAGCGGTTCCGGCCGATCGGGGAGACCGACTCCGAGATGGCCTTCTGCCTTTTGCTTCACCGTTTACAGCCGATGTGGCTGGGTTCACACCACATACCCTCGCTCGAAGACCGGCTCAAGGTAATCCTCGGTTTTTCCCGAGATCTTCGTCTCTTGGGTCCGGCCAACTTCATATACACCGACGGGGATGTGATTTTTCTTCACGGTCATCAAAGGAAACATCATGAAGACGGCAGAATCCGTCCGCCCGGACTGCATCTCCTGTGCAGATCCTGTCAGGCTGAACCGGCATCCATTCGATCCCGTGGTCTGACGCTCGATGCGCCCACACAATATGTGGTCCTGGCCGCCAGCGTGCCGTTGACCGACGAGCCCTGGATGCAGCTCGACGAAGGGGAGGTCGTGGTCCTGCGTGCTGGAGAGATCGTGCGAAGGGTTCTGCCGAAAGAGTCATGAGACCCTCTCGATGGCGGATCCCAGGCCTCTTGATGCCTCGGTCAACGGACTATCAACACCGAGCACTGGGCGCGGTGGATCAGGGCGCTTGAAACGCTCCCCAGATACAGCTCCGTTGCTGGAGTCTGGCCCCGAGTGCCGGCGATGATCATGGAGACGTTCATGTTCATCGCGAACTCGACGATCTCCTTGGCCGGATTGCCGACAAGGGTGACCCGGTGAACCTGGCTCTCCAGGTCGGCCAACTGGTCGGCAATCTGCCGATGAACCTGATCGGCGAGCTTGACAACCCGTTGATCATCCGGCTGCGACGGGAGGGAAAGAACATCGGTATAGAGTTCAGGGTCCGACGGCAAGGGAAAGACATAGACGATGAAGATCTCGTCATCAGGCCCAGGCCCCAGGTGTTTCAACAAGAAATTGGCGGCCTTCAGACTGGCTTCGGATCCATCAGCGGCGACAACGTACCTCATCAGAGCACTCCTTTCTATACCCAACCTTCTCACCGGTGATCTACTGCGGTGCGAAATACACAGCGATCTTCAACGTTTTCTTGATCTCTCTCAATCAACGTACTGTCAAGTACACCTCATTCGCTCAATCCGAGAAAACGCTGAATCTCACCACGTCTTTCGCACCTCGCGACGAAAACCGGTGAGAAGGTCAGGCCAAGGCCGAGAGATCGTCGAAGGTGGCAACTCCCCGGGCCTCCCCACGAGCCGAGAGCGAAACGACCGGTCTTCTACATTATCTAACATATGTTCATAACATAGTGATGTCAATGGTGATCAGGCCGGTTCCTGCCACTGTTTACAGAATCGTTATCAATCCGCGATGCGGGTGTGAACTCGGGGAAATATAAATGATTCCGAGATCCATACTCGGAATTCGCACTGAGGCGGTTCCGGAACAAAAAAGGGAGGACCTTATGGATAGAACACTCGTTTTGCAACGGAACCGAATAACCGAAAAAACCATTCTCCTGCTGGCTCTTACGGTCTGCCTGATCGTGGGCCCGGCGGCCGGCGCCGAGGTGACTCATCTTCGGTTGGAGAGCAGCGGCCTCGAAGACCTCGGGCCGGGATGGGTCTATGAGGGCTGGTTGATCGAGGGCGGCATGCCGATCAGCACCGGCACATTCACCGTGGCTGCCGATGGTGCCGTGTCACAGATGTACTTCACGGCCGAGGTCAACGATATGAACCAGATTGACGCCTTCGTCCTGTCCATCGAACCATCGCCCGACTCCGATCCGGCGCCGAGTTCGGTCAAGCTGCTCGGAGGTGACTTTATCTCGGGCAGTGCCCACGCCACGGTGGCCCACGCTGCGGCCCTCGGTGACGATTTCTCTGCGGCCGCCGGAACCTATATTCTCAACGCACCCTCAGGTGGTGGTGCTGCCGAGTATTTCCAGGGGATCTGGTGGTTGGATCCGACGACAGGTCCCGGACCGACCCTCAGCCTGCCCGCACTGCCGGCCGGCTGGATCTACGAGGGCTGGGTGGCCGGCAGTGCCGGGCCCGTGTCCACCGGCAGGTTCAGCTCAGCCGAAGGCGCCGACAGCGACGGCGCCGGCATCACCGGCGGTCCGGCGGCCTTCCCGCCCTTTCCAGGCCAGGATTTCGTCAACCCCCCGATGGACCTCACCGATGGTTTTGCCGCGGTCATCTCCATCGAACCGGTGCCGGACAACAGCTCGGCGCCCTTTGGGCTGAAGCCGTTGATCGACGGCATGATCGCCGCACTCGGCGCGGGTGTACCGCAGGCAATGAGTAACGAGTCCGTCAGCTTCCCTATGGCCACCGCCACCCTGTTTGACGCCTCCGACCAGATGGAAACGGCCCACCTTCGACTTTCTTTGGGGGGCCTCGAGGATCTGGGCGCCGACTTCGCCTATGAGGGCTGGTTGATCGTTGACGGTGAGGCAATTTCCAGCGGCGTCTTCACGGTGGACGGCGCCGGCGAGATGTCACAGACCTACTTTCCCACACAGGTCAGTGACCTTGACGCCATCGGCGCCTTTGTGCTGACCATCGAGCCGGTACCGGACTCCGATCCGTCGCCCGCTGCGACGCACCTTCTCGGGGGTGATGTGATCAACGGCAGGGCCTCCCTCTCGGTCGGTCACGCGGCTGCGTTTGGCGACGACTTCTCGAGCGCCTCAGGAAGCTACATTCTCAACGCGCCATCCGGCGGCGGCGCCGCCGACTACTTCAACGGTATCTGGTGGCTCGATCCGGCCACGGGTCCCGGACCGACCCTCGTGTTGCCCATGCTGCCCGATGGATGGGCCTACGAGGGCTGGGTCGCGGGCGCCGAAGGACCGGTGTCCACCGGGCGGTTCACCATGGCCGAAGGCGCGGACAACGACGGCGCAGGCCCCGATAGTGGACAGGAGGCCTTTCCGCCGTTCCCCGGTCAGGACTTTGTCGATCCCGCCAAGGATCTGACTTCGGGCTACGCCGCGGTGATCTCGGTGGAGCCGGAGCCTGACAACAGTGCCGCTCCCTTCGCCATCAAGCCGTTGCTGGATCGATTGGTTGATGACGTTGGCGCGGGTGTGCTCCAGCCCATGGGGCTCAACCTGGGGAGTCTCCCGTCGGGTTCGGCAGTCCTGTTGCGCACCGCCGACATCCTCGCCGGGGCCAACACCGAGGGCCTCAACAATACCCTGTGGGAGACCGATCTCGAGATCCACAACGGCTCGACCACGGCCACCACCTTCACTGTGCAACTGCTCGAGGCGAAGCGGGCCAATACCTCCCCGCAGACCATGACTCTTG
>DAOWGJ010000187.1 GCA_030637505.1 Holophagae bacterium | reverse complement strand
ATCCCGTTGCCGAATCCTCCGCCCCTCCAGACGCTCCGGCGCCGACGACGTAAATCGAGACTCGGTGGAGTTGCCGCGGCCCTGATCCGCTGGTAGTCAAGGCTGCCTGATAGCTGATTGTTGAGAGGTGTTCGGCCGGGCCTTCAGGATCATGAGCCTCTCAGCTCGTCTTCGTCCACAAGTCTCGCGGTGTGGCGTACGGTCAAGATCCGAATCCCGCCGCCGCCGACAGAATCGCCGGGGTTGGGTTAGTGTTGTGGTGAAATGGTGATTCGCGATCCCCTGTCCATTCTTCCTGTTCGCTACAAACTGCCGCTGACATTCGTTTTTCTCTGTGTGGTTGCCTTTGCCCTCGGGGGTTATCTGGTGATGACGGTCGCGACCGAGAGCCTGGAGCGGCAGATCCGGCTGCGCCTGAACGACCGTGCGGCCCGCGCTGACATGGTGATTGCCAAGGATCTCGAACTGCTCGGCAGACGGGTCGAGGATTTTGCTTCCGACGGTCATATTCGGCTGATGCTGGACGAGCTGCTCGAATCGGGGAGCGAAGGGTCCGACGGTCAATCGAAGGAGGTGGCCGCCGAGTTGATTCGCCACCTCAGGGTCAACAAGCTCCCGCTGGTGACCGAGTTCGTCAATGCCTCACTCCTTGACCGGGAGGGAAATCTCCTGCTCAGTGCCTTTGACCGCCAGGAAACGGTACCGCAGAATTTTGAACGTGAAGGCTTCTGGTACGGTCCCTTGCGCGAAAACGACCGCGGCTTTCCGCATCCCAGTTTCATTATGTCGACGCCGGTTTTGGCGATCCAGGGGGGAGAGAAGATCGGTTTTCTGCAGATCAAGGTGCGGGCCGACGTGTGGGCGGCAAACCTCCGAAAGCCGCTCGGCGAGGGGCATTTGGAGGGCTTGCGCATCGGCCTGAGTGTTCCTGGTGGTTATCGGCTGCAACTGTTGCCCGCTCTCGAGGCAGGGAGCGCCGAGACGAATGGACCTGCGGATGCAGAAGAGCGCATCACCTTTTCCAGTCCGAACAAACCTTCCGGCTGGCTGGTCGATGTCAGCGTTGACCACAGCAACCTGACCCTTCCGATCACATCCTTGATTTGGAAGTTCCTGTACGTCGGCCTCACCCTGCCCATTCTCACGGCCCTGCTCCTTTTGCCGCTGCGTCAGTTCCTGCTCAAGCCGCTGGCCGCCCTCCAGGAGGCGGCCGGCAGGATCGCCGGGGGTGATTTTTCGGCTCGCGTCGGCTATCAGTCCGACGACGAAGTCGGCAAACTCTCGCGCGCCTTCGACACCATGGCGGGCGCCATCGAACAGGTGACGCGCGACCTCGCCCGTACCGCAGATGACCTGCGGATCCGCGAGGCTGAAATCCGCAACGAAAGGGATCGCCTCAACACGGTGATCCACTCGATGGAGGACGGGCTCTTCATCCTCGATGCGGAGGGTGCTGTCACCCTGAGCAACGATTCGGCCGGAGATGTGCTCGCCGAGCTGGCCAAGGGACGGCGAGGAACAGGATCCCGCGACTGCATTGATGAGCGCCGGTCCTCCCAAAGTTGCTTTGAGTGCCTGGCGAATTTTGATCACCGACCGCACGCCTGCACAGTCGCGATCGGCGCCCGCACCTTCGAGATCCACGCTACGCCCCTGAAGAACCGGCAGGGGAGAGAGGTTGCGCGGATATTCGTCAGCCGGGATGTCAGCGAACGCATGCGGCAGGCCGCCCAACAGGCTCACCAGGAACGCCTGACCGTACTCGGCGAAGTGGCGGCGGTCATGGCCCACGAGATCAACAATCCGCTGGCGGCAATTTCGATGTTCAGCCAAATGTTGTTGAAGGGCCTGGACGCTGATTCTCCGCTGCGGACCCACGCCGAGGTGGTGAACCGAAATACCGAAACCTGCAAGCGCGCGATCAGGTCGCTGCTCGACATGGCGACGACTTCCCAATCTGAGGAAGCTGACTTTGACCTTCGCGATACGGTCGATGATGTAGTACAGCTGTTGCGCCCTATCGCAGAGGGCAAGAAGATCGTGCTGGCCGTGGAGCGAGAGGCTGAAGATGGACTGATCCATTCAGACGAACTGATGCTTCGGCAGGCCCTTGTCAACCTGGTGATGAATGCAATCCAGGCCCTGGACGGCCGTGAAGGCGGCGTCGTGGCCCTCGGTACGGAAGACCGAGAGGGGAGTCTCGTTATGACGGTCGAAGACAACGGGCCGGGCATTCCCCCAGAACTCAGGGAACGGGTGTTCGAACCCTTCTTTACCACCAAACCACCGGGTGAAGGCACCGGACTGGGCCTGCCGACTACTCGCCGAATCGTCAAGGCACTCGGCGGTGATCTTCGCTTTGAGGACCGGCCGGAGGGTGGCACTATTTTCGAAATTCACATGCGGCAAGGGACCGCAGTTAGACGCAACTTGGCGCCCGCTATCACGCCCGTGGTCGGACTGCCGTCCGATTCCGACGGGGAGCTTCTTTCATGAGTCTCGGGGACTTGCGAGTTCTGGTGGTCGACGATGAGGCCGATGTTCGGCTGGGCCTGCAACTCCTGATCGAGGGGCTCGGCGCCGAGGTCAGGGCAGTCTCCAGCGGCGAGGAGGCGCTCGAAGCCCTCGAAATGTGGCTGCCGCACGTGATGCTGTCGGATATCACCATGGGAGGAATCACGGGCATGGAACTGCTGGCGGAAACCCGTCGCCGGTGGCCGACCGTTCGGGTGCTGATGATCACCGGTTACGGCACGATCGAGCTTGCCGTCGAAGCCTTACGAAACGGTGCGGTCCACTTCCTCACGAAGCCGTTCGACAACGAAGAGATCCTCGCTGAGGTCGATCGCCACGGTCGTGAGGCACTGGTCGCAGAGCAGGTGCGGCGGATGATCCCTGCCGGCGATGCCGGCCCGGCCACTATCATCGCCACCGATCCACGCATGGTGGCCGTTCTCGATCTCGTGCGCCAGGTCGCGCCGACAGAAATGGCGGTGATCATCCGCGGTGAAAGCGGCACCGGCAAGGAACTGGTGGCGCGGTCGATCCACGAACACAGCGACAAGCGGGACCGGCCGTTCCTGGCAGTCAACTCGGCGGCCCTCCCGGACACCCTGCTCGAGTCCGAGCTCTTCGGCCATCGCAAGGGAGCCTTCACCGGCGCCACCGAAAACCGTGAGGGTATCTTCGCAAAAGCCCGCGGAGGTACCGTCTTCCTCGACGAGGTGGCGCTGATGTCGCCGGCATTCCAGGGTAAGTTGTTACGGGTTTTGCAGGAGCGAACGGT
Organism: Holophagae bacterium; assembly: GCA_030637505.1. Classification (GTDB taxonomy): domain Bacteria; phylum Acidobacteriota; class Thermoanaerobaculia; order Thermoanaerobaculales; family Sulfomarinibacteraceae; genus DAOWGJ01. The sequence continues at coordinate 4,337 of DAOWGJ010000187.1, read as the reverse complement.
TGTGCCGTTGGGGTCGTCAACGCCGATAGGAGTCGACTTTCGCCTGGTGACCGCCACCAACCGCAGCCTGCGCGAGGCCATCAAGGAGGGTTCATTCCGGGAGGATCTCTATTATCGGCTGCGGGTGATCCCGATCGACATCCCGCCTCTGCGCGAGCGACCGCAGGACATCGTACCGCTGGCGTCGCACTTTCTTGCCGTCTATTCAAGCCAGGTTGCCGGTGACATGGAGAATCCGCCGACTCTGACCGGCGGCGCCATCGACGATCTCAAACGCCACCATTGGCCTGGGAACATCCGGGAACTCGAGAACTGTATGCAACGGGCGCTCATCCTGTCGCGCGGCGCCGAGATCGGCCCGGCACACCTGGGGCTGCACGACGAGGGCTGGCCCTTCAGCTCCGGCAATGCCGAAAGCGTCGACTACCAGACGGGCAAGGAAGAAGTGCTGCGGCACTTCCGCCGAAGTTTCATCGAACGGACCCTGACGGCCACGGGAGGCAACGTTACCCGGGCCGCCGACCGCTGCGGCCTCACCCGCGCTGCTTTCCAGCGCATCATGCGCTCCCTTGAACTTGACCGGCGGCATTATTCGGATCGGTAGAGGAGGAGCGGCATTTTTTGAACCGGGAGGAGGACCGCCCCTCCGGAAGATAACCTCGGTGGCCGTGTCGTCCGCGAACCTGGCCCGATGAAGCACGGATCGACGGTCATCGCCTTTGTGGAGGACCCGGAAGGCTACAAGATCGAATTCATCGAGAAGTAACCCCGGCCAACGAGTTTATTCCTGCGGGTTGACCCCGCAATAATAGGGCTCCAACGCCGCGGCACTCAGGAACTCGGCGTCCCCGGTTACATTGTCCACCTTGGAGACGTAGGCGACGAAGGCGCTGGGAATGGCTTCTTCGCATGGCTCAGCGGACATGGACGAGGGATCCAGCCACAGCTCAACGGAAATCGGACCCTCCACCACACCAACTCCCAGCTGCGCGAATGACCACTGGTTCATGCTGGCGATTTTGATGTTCTTCGAACCCACGGTGAGTTCGGTTCCGTGCCGGTCCATGATCCGGAAGTGGACCTTGATCCCGCCGAACGGTGAGGTGTTGGCGATACCGAGGTTGGAGCGAAAGTCGGCGTCGTTTCGGACGCCGGTGATAAACGACGATGCCCAGCCCACGTTGGTGTTGACCAACAGCGACGGCACCGTCTGGCCGAAGGTGCCCGCGGAGCTACCCACGTTGTAGGTGCGGGTGACGGCGCAAATGACTGTGCCCTCCGGGTTGCCGAGAAGATAATTGGGATCGGCCATCACGACGAGAACTCCCTTGATGTCTTCTTCGTAGCCGAACACGAGCTGCAGCACATCCTCTGCAATGACCGTTTCGCCCGGCCCCAGTTCGAACTGGTCAGGGAAAAACGGGTTGAATTGGTTGTCCTGGTTGGCAGGGAAGAACTGGACGCCCACGGCAATCGTCGTGTCCATCGGATTGGTGATCACCAGGTCGGTGACCCACATGGTGCCGGCGAGGCCTGCCCCTCGGGCCACCACCGGAAAGAACTGGGTGTCGAGGGCCTCCTGGGCCACGGCGGGAGTGGCGAGCAGGAGGATGGTGAGAGAGGCGAGGACGAGTTGACGACGCATGATGACTCTCCTTTCGGGGCAGTCGCCCCTGGGCCATGAGTTTTCTGTACGTGACTCTATCGGGGAAATATGGGTTCCCAAGACTGTCTTGTCAAGGAGAATGGAGGAATCCGGAGAGTGGAGCCAAATCACCCGGTGTCCAACCCGTCAGGTGGGCGAATTCTCACTATTCAGGCAAGAAAAAACCCCTCGCGAGGGAGGGGTGTCATGAGGATGAGTGGAGGCGGTGCTTAAGCCTGGGCCTTCTCCCACTTGATGCGGGCGGGATTTTCCTTCCGAATTTTGGCCCTTTGCTGTTGAGTCATGTCCTGGTACCACTTGGGGGGCTTTCCGGCAGTGTAGGTTTCTTTGGTTTTGGAGTTGGTGTAAATGAACTTGGAGGGGCCACGATTCCTTGTTGCTCTTGGAGCGGCCTTGGTAGTGGTCTGCAGCATAGCTCGAACCGCTTCCTTGATCTGGTCCTTGGTATAGCCCATGTTCAACAGAGCTTTTTTGAGGCCCTCTTCTTTTGCCCTGAGAGCACTTTTTGCATCCTCGAACTTTGCCCGAGCTTTCCTTTTCGCTTCGGCTTTCTCAAGCTTCAGCTTGGCACGTTTGATCTTCGTCAAAAATTTCTTGGCCTCGGATTCCATTCCTTGAAGATCGTTCAAGCCCAAGCCGTCCAGTTTCTTATCTGTGTCAAATTTCATACTGAAAACTCCTTTTTTTGAATCAAATAGCATGCCAAAATGTTGAACCAGCACTTTAGCATATTATTTAGGAAATCTGTTCTACTGTGCCGGTCAATTAAGGGACTATAAATCTTACTGAACCGGAGAGGATGAGTATGATCTACTCATTCTCTCTGGTGCTGTTTTTCTTGAGAACTGCGAATCAATGGTACACTTCTGAAGTGAACATTTTCAGTTGGGAGAGCGGTTTCTTAATCTGACAAATTGGAGGATTGATGTTGAAACGTAAGACCATTTTTTGTTTGGTGATGACTTGTATGCTCGCTTGTCCGGGTTTCCTGATTGCCCAGGAAACCGACTTTACCGTCGTTATTTCAGACTCAGCAGACCCGGTCATGCCGGAGTCGATCGTCAATTTTGAGTTTGAGGTCGCCAACGCCGGTCCCGACGGCTCGCCGTTCCCGATCATCCTCGACATCACTCTGCCGATGGATGTTCCGGTTCCATTCCGGGATTATCTCGCAGCTGATGAAGAAGGACGAGCCGCCATTATTGAAGCATTTTTGAGTTCGGCCAACCTCTTGATCGACGACAACATCTGGAACGCTGACGTGTCCGGCACCTTTATTGGCGATAGCCTCAACAACGGCTGTGCCGGCATGATGGTCCAGCCTCAGGAACTGGTGTTGCCCGCCGGAACCTTCGGTAGTATCTATTTCGATGTCACCCTGCGGTCGAGCGGTGGGGTCGCCGGCGTAGCCTACACAAGGGCCGACGGCGAACAGGTCGTCCTCAACCACGGTGGCGGCGGTTGCAACAGCACCCTCTTCGACAACTGCGGGGATGGGAACCCTGCAAGCGGCTTTCCCTGCATGGGCCCGCCCTTGACGATGCACGTGACCGGCGGTGCGCCGATCTCCCTGGTCGAAGACGGCACGGACCCCGTGGGTGACGGGTGTGAGCCTCTGGTGGGTTTCCCCGCCGGTCATGTCGCCCTGATCGATCGTGGCGAGTGCAATTTCAGCGCGAAAGCCGACAACGCGACCCAAGCCGGCGCCTCCGGCGTCATCGTCGCCAACACCGAGGGCTATGGCGTCTCCACACCCACCGACGACTCCGTCATTCCAATGGGTTGCAACGACGCCGTGTGCCACAGCCTGATCATTACGATCCCGGCGGCCTTTATTTCATTCAACGACGGCGACGTTCTCAGGACGGCGATGGCTGAGGGCGACGTCTCTGTCTTCATGGGTATTCGCGATGAGGATCCCGAGTACAGGCGGATGACCGCAAACATCTGGGAGTCCGACGCCGCCGGGACCGACACCGATCCGGATAACGACCGGTACATCGAGACCACCACCCTCTCCACCATCTTCATCGACGGCTTCGAGTCGGGAGACACGACGGCGTGGTAGGGATCTTTGCGTATCGTATTGCGACATTACCCGGGATTTCGGGATGGCGTCGGCCGGTCACCGATGTGACGGCGTCAGAAATTTGCGGGAAGGCCAAGAAAATGGATGGATCAGGTAGAATCCTCCCATGAAAGTTGATGTTCGGCACTTCGACGACGTGATTATCGTGGGCCTCGAGGGGCGGTTGGTGGGCGGCGTGGGCGATGAACTCCTGCGAGATGTCGTCAACGAGCTTCTGGCTGAGGGGTGGAAGAAAATCGTGCTCAACCTCAAGGCGGTGACGGTTCTTGACTCTTCGGGGATTGGGGAACTGGTGGCCGGTTGGAAATTGTCACACCGGTTTGACGCTGAACTCAAGCTGTTGCGCCCTCAGCCTCAGATCGAACGGACGCTGAAACTGACCCAGATTTTGCCCCTGATCGCGGTTTTTGACGAAGACGAAGCAGCTGTCGCCAGTTTCTAGCCGGCCTGAGCAGACCTCCCGGTGGGTGGAGTTGGGTGGTGATGGGCCTCAGATGGTCTTTGCCCACGCCAATGGCTTTCCTATCGGCAGCTATCAGCCGGTCCTTGATCGACTGACCGAGGCTTTCCATGTCACCGGCT
>DAOWGJ010000228.1 GCA_030637505.1 Holophagae bacterium | reverse complement strand
TCCTCTACCGTCTTGAAAAGTTTGGCCTGGCCCCGAATGATCCTGATATAGGGACAGAGGGTCCCGATATGGGGAACTAGGATGCTGGGATGCTGGGAGGCAGGAGCCGTAGGGTGGGTCGAGGGTCTTGGCATGGCCCTTGCTATCTCTGGGAGTAGCTCGAACACGGGCTTGAACTGGGAGGTTCGAAATGAAAGAAAATCGTTGGATGCAGGTTCTGGTGGCAGCTGTGATTATTGTTCTCGCGGGTAGCGTCATCGCGCTGGCCGAAACGGTCGACGTTGAGGTCGAGGTTGATGGCGAGGCTTCGACCACTGTCGAAGTCAGGACCGACGACTCGATCGATGTTTTCACCCTGGACGATTTGGCCGACGGCGAAGAGCGTGTGATCGAGTCGGGTGAACACACGATTACCGTTCGCCGCACCGGTGACGAGATCACCGTGCTGATGGATGGGGAGTCTCTGGGCGGGAGTGATGGCGCCATGATCCAAAAGATGATCATGTTGGGTGAGCCCACAGACGGCGACGAGAATAAAATCGTCATGATCGGTGGACACCACGGCCACAAATTCATTGAATGTGACAGCGATGGCGAGGGCGTCAAGATAATCAAGATCCGCAAGGGTGAAGGTGGCGAGAACTTCGTTTGGCATGGTGACGGCGACTCTGATTTTGAGGACATCCTGATCGAGTTAAAAGGGGAGATCGGCGAGGGTGAGCTTGCCGAAATCAAATTGATCTTGGAACAAGGCCTCGACGGCGGAGAGATGGTCTTCTTCGGGGACCACGAAGACGGTGAGATTCCGAAGATCATCAAAATGGGCGGTATTCACGGAGCCCACGGCGCCCACTTCGGCAAGGTCCGTTATCGGTGCGAGGAAACCGGCTCAATGTTGTTGGTCGATCCGGAGCATGCCTCCCAGGACACCCTGGTCGATCCGGCCAGCGGTTGCCTGATGACCAAGGTCGCGAATGAAGAGCCCCAGGTCATCATGATCAAGAAAGAAATCAGGATCATCGACGAAGACTGACACATGCCGCGAGCGTGACACTGACGGGCCCGCGAATCGCGGGCCCGTTGTCTTTCTCTCAGGAGCTGTCTTCTGAGCCCCTGCTGCCCGACCCCAGGCTGACGCGAACCTCATGGCGGCCGCCGTCGTCCACCAGCGGGAGGATGTTGGCGTACGCTTGCTGATCGTCGAGCGACAGGTGACGGACGCCTCGGCAGACATGCTCGGTGTTCTCAACCTGAATGTGGTAGGTCGTTTCGCCGAATTGATAGGTGATTTCGTAACCCTCCCATGAACTGGGGATGCACGGATCGATCCGCAGGTCTGAGCCCTCGCGGCGAAGACCCAGAATGGCCTCCAAACCGACCCGGTACATCCAGCTCGCCGAGCCGGTGTACCAGGTCCATCCGCCTCGTCCGATGTGTGGGGGCTGAGAGTACACGTCTGCAGCAACGACATACGGCTCGACTCTGTAGCGCCCCACGCCGTCAGGGGTTTCAGCGTGGTAGATCGGATTGAGCAATCGGAACAACTCCTCGGCGCGATCGCCGTCGCCGAGCTTTGCGAACGCCCAGGCCGCCCACATGGCAGCGTGGGTATATTGGCCGCCATTCTCCCGGATCCCCGGCAGGTAGCCCTTGATATACCCTGGATCTCGGGTACTGCGGTCGAACGGAGGATCGAACAGCAGCAACAGACCATCCTCGGGACGGAGGAGCCGATCGGCTACGGCATCCATCGCTTGTCTGGCGCGGATGGGATCGGCGGCGCCGGAGAGGACGGCCCACGATTGGGCAATGGAATCGATCTGGCACTCGTCGCTTTCGGCCGAGCCGAGGGGCGTCCCGTCGTCGAAGAAGGCACGAAGGAACCAGGCGCCGTCCCAGGCGGCGGTACTCAGGGCATCGCGCAACTTGACGGCTTGGCTGCGCAACTCAGCGGCCCTTTGGGGCTTGCCGACACGCTCCCAGACCCTGGCGAAGCGGTCTAGCGTGGCGTAAAGGAACCAGCCCAACCACACGCTTTCGCCCCGTCCTTCGATGCCGATACGATTCATGCCGTCGTTCCAGTCGTGGCTCCCAATCAGGGGAAGGTCGTGGGGACCGGTTGTCGTCCCGCGCTCCAGAGCCCGGCGACAATGCTCAGCGATGGTGTCCTCCTCGCCGCCCCCCGCGTACAAGCCGTAGCATTCCACCTCGTCCTCACCAAGGGCCTCGCCCTCGAGGAAGGGCGCCTTCTCGTCGAGGATTGAGAGATCCCCGGTCGACGTCACGTACTGGGCGGTGACGAACGGCAGCCACAGAAGATCGTCCGAGCACCGGGTTCGTACCCCCCTGCCGGAGGGTGGATGCCACCAGTGGAGCACGTCTCCCTCGCAGAATTGACGGCCGGCAGCGTCGATGATGTGCTCGCGGATGAGATCCGGCCGGACGTGGTCGAGCGCCATAACGTCCTGGAGCTGGTCGCGAAAACCGAAAGCTCCGCTCGACTGGTAGAGCGCGGAACGGCCCCACAGGCGGCACGATAGTGTTTGATAGAGCAGCCATCGGTTGAGAAGCAGGTCCATGGCCGGATCCGGGGTCCGGACCGTCACCGTCCCCAGGATTTCGTCCCATAGGGCTTTGACGTCGGAAAAGGCCCTTTCGACCCGGTCGATGTCCTGGAACTCCCGGATCAGTTCGAGGGTCTCGGCGCGATTCGCCCCCTGACCGAGCAGGAAAGTGATCTCCTTCTCCTCGCCGGGGGCGAGCCACAGCAGGCACTGGATGGCCGCACATGGGTCTGGGCCGGGCTCCACCCGAGCAGTCATGCCGGTGCGGTCGAGAGCTGCGGGATGGGCGTAGCTCCCGAGGCGTCCCAGGAACTCGGTGCGGTCCGAGGTCAGGCCGTGGACCTCGCGGGTCGCAGCGAGGAAGGCAACTCGTTCGCCGAACTCCTCGTTGAACGGATTCCTCGTCAAGAGTGCGAAGTGGCTCGAGTCGAATTCGGGGATCAGGTAATGCGCTGACAGCTCCCGGCACACCCCCAACACCCATTCCGCGTAACAGGTGACGGTCATCCGCCGGGTATGACCCAGGGTGTTCCGCACCCGCAGCTGCATCACCTTGACCGGAGCGTCAGGGGCCGCAAAGAGGCGGAGCCACTGGCTCAGACCGTGGCTGAAGTGCTCGAAGATCGAGTAACCGGCGCCATGGCGTATCAGATACGGTTCGTCCCCCGCCCGCACCGGGAGCGGTGTCGGCGACCAAACGTCTCCAGTCTCTTCGTCGCGGATGTACAACGCCTCACCGGGTGGATCCATCACCGGGTCGTTGTGCCAGGTCGTCAGACGGTTCTCACCGCTGTTTTCGGCCCAGGAAAACCCACTTCCCGCCTCCGACACCAGGAATCCGAAGTGAGGATTGGCGATGACGTTGATCCACGGCGCCGGCGTCCACTGCCCGGGCTCGAGATAGATAACGTACTCCGTACCGTCAGGCCGAAAGCCTCCGACTGCGTTGTCGAAGAGGAGATCCGTCGGTCGCTGCGGACGCGCCGGCGGACCCGCCTCCCATTGGATGGGGACCGGGAGCGCCCGGGTCGGCACAAGGCGGGGTAGCCGAACCGGTTGGTCTTGAAGTCTCTCGAGTTGGTCGCTCAACGACCCCCTCGCGCCGTCGAGGTTCACCCCCGCCACCGTCTTGAGCAAGACAAGGTCGTCTTCGCTCATATGGTCCGCAATGAGGACAAAGATCCCGCCGTGACGGTTGAGCCAGACATCGCCGCCAGATTGTTGGATGTAGCGGCGGATTTTGCTGGTGAGCTTCGGGTCGTAGCTGGTCTCTTCAAAGCTGAGGATGACGAGATCGACTTTGATGCTGTGTTGACGCCAATAGACATGCGCCCTGAGCGCCTCCCGAACCAGCTCGGCCTCGCCCTCGCCGGCGATGGAGACCAGGAGGATCGGATCGTCCCCGGAGATTCCATAAGGCCACAGTGCCGGCTGCCCTTTGCGATTCGCCGCCAGGGTGGCGGCCGGGGCGCGGAGCGCAGGCTGCACAAAGAGCAGCGCCGAAAGCAGCCGCTGCATGCTGCCGATCTCCTCTGACGTCAGCTCGAGCCGGACCAACTCTTGGAGGCCGCGCGAGCGGGCCTCTCCGAAGGCGCGTTCGATCCTCGGCCAGGCGTGGTATTCGAGCGCCACGTTGAGGGCTTGTTGGCGAGTTCCGGCGGCCAGGGTGACGAACGCAACCTCGAACGTGTCGTGGGGTTTGAGTTCGATCTCCACCTCGAGTGACATGATCGGATCGAGCACCGGACCGGTGGTGCCGGTCAATCCCCGACTCCCGGACAACGCCGCCGGTGATCGGGGGTTTCCGCCACGGCCGAGGAAGAGGCCGCGATCACATTCATGACCGGTTGGCATTTCTTGAGGACCCTCGCCCGTGACCATGTGGATGATGTGGATGGGTTCATCCTGGTGTGACCGAGGGCGACGCCTGAAGAGCAGACCGCCAACCTCAGCCACGTGCTCGCTGTCGACAAATAGCTTGCTGAACGTCGGATGCCGCCGGTCCGCGACCGGCGATGCGAGGGCGACCTCGGCGAAGCTGGTCAGGGACAAGACCCTGCGGCGGTCACTGTGATTGGCGAGAGTGATGCGCCGGATCTCGACGTCGTCGTCGGGGGCGACGACGATTTCCGTCCGCATCGAGATGTCATGTTCCCGGCGTTGGAACTCGACCTTGTGAGGGAAGAACAGGACCTCCTGACCCTGCGGTTGCGAACAGAACGGCTGCCGGCAGACGGACCACAGATTGTGACTCTCGAGGTCGCGGACATAGATCCATGTCCCGAGGTCTTCGAGCGTTGAGTCGGCTCGCCAGCGGGTAAGATTCCACTCCCGCCAGCGACTGTAACCGGCGCCGGAGGCGGTGATCAGCACGGCGTACCGCCCGTTCGACAGGACATGGGCCTGGGTGCTCGGCAAATCCGCTTCCGGGCACCAGGCTTCGAGGCGGGCTCGGGGCATCTCCAACGGAGCCCCGTCACCGGTCTTGGGCGGACGCGGGTACTCGATCTGGGTTTCGAGCGGCATCTGCTCATTGAGGAGCAGTTCGGTGCTCTGTACCCATCGGTCGGCGTGGAATCGGTGGATCATGGTGTTGGAGCTCAGGGCGTTGCACAGGGCGAGGAGGATCATGGCCTGGTGGTGGGCCATGTACGAGCGCACGATCTCGTGATGGCGTCCACCGAGGCGCGAAGGCGTGAAGTCGATTGCTTCGAAGAAACCGTACAGACCCAGCATCTCCAGCTCGAGCAGGCGGTCCAGGTTTCGCATTACCTCTCGCGGCGACACCGACAGGGCGAGCAGCGAGGCGTACGGCGAAACCACCAGGTCGTCCCGGAGACCACGTTTGAATCCCAATCGTGGAACACCAAAGGCCCGATACTGGTAGTTCATGCTCGCATCGAAGGCGTAGTAGCTCGACTCCGAGATTCCCCACGGGATACCGTTGTCCCGCGCGTAGCTCATCTGATGCTGAACCGCCGCACTGCAGCTTTCGCCGAGCAGCGTCTCCTCCGTATTTCCCGTCCAGAGCAGGGGCATGAGGTACTCGAACATTGTCCCGCTCCACGAGAGGAGCGCCCAGCTCCGACCGAGCCGGGTCAGGGGACGGGCGAGGTGGAGCCAGTGGCTTAGGGGCGCATCGCCCTTGGCGATCGCCAGGAGGCTCGTGAGGCGAGCTTCGGAGGCCAGGAGATCGTAATGGTTGTCGTCGAGCTTGCCGGCTTCCACGTTGTAGCCGATGTGAAAGACCTGCCGCCGACTGTCGAAGAGAAAGTCAAACTTCATGTCGTCAAACATGGCTTCCGCGGTCGAGCTGAGCTGTCGATAATCCCGTAACAGATTCTCGACCGCGGCCCTCGCCGAATCTAACGCGCGTTCCAAAGCTCCGCACCACTCAAGGGCCTGCGGCCGGTGAGGATCCGAACACCGGTCCGCCTGCTGCTCGTCCTCGATCCGCGTTCGGATTTCGCATAGCAGTTCAGTCGCCATTTCACACGCCGGAACCACCTCAAACAGACGTGGGGTGGGCCCGAGGGCGTCGACCAGGGCCTGCCATGCGTCTCCAACCTGATGACCCGCCTCCGGCAGACCCAACCACACCGGCGCCTCAGAGAGGACCCGGATCCATGGATGGAGCAGTTCCAGCTCGCGACGGAGGCTTACGAGATGGTGACGAAGCCTCTCGAGCCAC
>DAOWGJ010000105.1 GCA_030637505.1 Holophagae bacterium | reverse complement strand
TCCGATAGTCAGCGCCAAAAGCATCTGCCCCGCGTAGTAGGCTGGGAGCCCGAGAGCCCGGTTGATGAATGACTCTTTGACGAACCGGTGGCGGGCCACGGCCAGGTCCGAGAGGAAGAACAGTGTCGCACCGATACCGGCCGTAACTGGAAGTGCGCCGGAAAGAGACAGGGCGATGCCACCCCAAGCCATCAAGGAGATGATTACGATGTAGGCCAACACGGCGGCCCGCATTGAGGAGGTATGGGGCCATAGCCACCGGGCCACGAGTCCGGCCGCAAGGACCAGAGGGAACAACACTACCAGCGACCAGGTCGACCACGGCTGGGCCCTGTCGAAGGCGACGATGTAGGCCGCGTGCCCGGCCAGGAAGGTCAGGAGACCCCACCGAAAGGTCTGCCGTTCGATCAAGAGTAGGTCTCCGGCCATTCCCAGAATCAGGCCCGCGACCATCCACAGGTCGAAGGCCGAGTGGATGTCAGCTCGCATCAGGCCGAAGACGACGAAAACGGCCGAGGCGGCCGGTTTGGCCATCCACCGCTCACGCGTCCGGTCACGACGAATGGCAGTGAGGAGCCAGGTGACGGCGGAGATTTCGACGGCGACCCAAATGGCGATGGGCATTATGGAGTTCGGCATGAGGTGATTTTACAGAAGCCCGGTCTTCGTTCTCGACCCCTGGGAGAGAACGAAGACCGTCACGGCGTAGCCAACGGCGAAGCCGGACAGACATCTCAGGCGCACCTGGGGTCGAGAACTACGCCCCGGCAAGCCCCTTACAGTCTGCCGTCGCCGCCGCTGAATCCGATCCAGGATTTGGACACGGGCGGGTCCCCGTGCCCGCCCGGATGCCACTGGCGACAACATCAAAGGCACGTCCCGTTGGAGGTATTGGGCGCTCTTGGGTTGGACGGGTCCGTCGGCTCTATTCTGGTAGCCGGCAGCTTCTTCCGCTACTCTGGCGGTGTGCAAATCGCTGAGACTTTCACCAGCCTTCAGGGCGAGGGGGCGTTGGTTGGCATGCCTTCGTTCTTCATCAGGACCTCGGGCTGCAATCTGCGTTGCGCGTGGTGTGACACGCCCTACACATCCTGGGCTCCCGAAGGCATCCGGCGTCCGGTGGCCAAACTGGTGGCTGAGGCTCATCGGTCAGGCGTTCGGCACGTCGTGATCACAGGCGGCGAACCCCTGTTGCAGCGTGAGATCGGGCTGCTGACCCGGGCGCTGGCCGACCAGCATTTCCATATCACTGTAGAAACCGCGGGCACCGTGGCGCCGGACTTCGTCTGCGATCTGCTGTCGGTGTCTCCGAAGACGGCCAACTCGGATCCGGAGGGGCGGTGGCTTGAGCGCCATCGGCGTCTCCGAGCGAATGTCGGGCCGCTTCAAGAGCTGATCGAGCGGTTCTCAGGCTTTCAGTTGAAATTTGTCGTCCGCGAGCCCGGGGATCTCACGGACATTGGTCGATTGTTGGAGCAGCTGCCGGTGGTCGAAGCCGGCCGGATACTCTTGATGCCGGAGGGACGGACCCCTGCCGAGGTGGCTCGAACTGCTCCGACGGTCGCCGCCTTGTGTCTGGAACACGGCTTCCGCTACACTCCGCGGCTGCATCTGGACCTCTTCGGGGGTCGCCGTGGAGCGTGAGTGATGAGTTATTTCAGAATTGCCAAGACATTTGAAGTCGAATACGGGCATCGGCTCTCCAAACATCCGGAGAAATGCCGCTTTCCCCACGGTCACAGCCTGAGGATTGAAGTTGTCGCCAGGGGCCGTCATTTGGACGACAACGATATGGTCTGCGACTACAAGGCGCTGAAAATGCTGGTGTTAGACCTCATCGAAAGTCTGGATCATGCCATGGCTCTCAACTCCGAAGACCCCTACCGCGAGGGTCTCGCCGGGATCGGGGAACGTATTCTCGTGTTCGAGGGGCAGGATCCGACGACCGAGGTGTTGGCGCGGTGGCTGTATCAGCGCATCGCCGAGCGGATGGCGCAGGGCGGGTGGGTCAAAGAACTCTCACAGGAACGCTACTGCCTCCCCGAAGGGCTGGAACTCGAGCGGATTCGGGTCTGGGAGACTTCGACGTCGTGGGCGGAGTATGTGGGGTTGGACTGACGCTGGGAAGCTGAAGACTCTGTAAGCGGACCGAACCCGGTATCCTGAGGTCATGACTCCCCGAAACACCTCCGTTGATCCAGTCTTCAGTTCCGAAAACCCCCTGGTGCCACCCGATGCGGTGGCCGCCTGGTTGGAAGCACTGCCCCAACCGGTCGCCGTGACCGGCGGCACGGGATTCGTCGGTTCCCACCTGGTCGATACGTTATGTGCGGCCGGAATCCGTCCGCGGGTTCTCGTCCGCAATCTGGATTCGTCGCGGTGGATCGCCGGTCGTCCGGCGGACTGGGTTGAAGGCAGCCTTGAGGACCAGGAGGCCCTGGACCGGCTGGTGGAGGGTGCGGGTACCGTCTGGCATCTTGCCGGAGTGCTTCGGGGTGCGAACGAGATTGACTTCATGGTGGGGAATCGGGACGGAGCCGCCCGATTGTTCGCCTCGATCGAACGGCATGCGCCCGATGCTCGATTCGTCCATATGTCGTCTCAGGCGGCGGTGGGACCCGCCGACGCGATTGTCGGGGCGACGGTGGATATCGAAGCCCGACCGATTTCGGCCTACGGGCGGTCCAAGGCGGCGGCTGAAGAGGCTGTTCGTTCCTTCAAGGGGCGGTGGGCCATCCTCCGTCCCCCGGCGATCTACGGCCCCCGGGATTCAGACGTCTTCGAGTTCTTCCGCATGGCCTCCCGGGGTCTGTTGGCCGTGCCCTCCGGGGATCGCCGGCTGACGATCGCCCATGTCGCCGATGTGGTCCGGGCGGTCATCGCAGTTGCGGCTGTGGGCCAGGCGGGGGGGGTCTTCCATGTCGGCGCCACCGAAGGGATGGCGATGGATGCCATGCTTCGGGCTATTGCGGAGGCCGGCGGTGTGCGCGCGAGAACGGTGCATATTCCGTCGTGGGTCTTCAAGGCGGCCGGTACGGGCGCCTCGGCCTTGAGGATGATGGGTATGCGCCGGATTCCCCTCAGTAGAGACAAGGCTGACGAGATTCTGGCCAGGCACTGGGTATTGGAAACTCGAACCAGTATTGATCAGTTGAGCCTCGATGCCCCCATTCCCTTCGACGAAGGGGCCCGGATGACCTGGCAGTGGTATAGAAATGCTGGGTGGCTGTAGCGACGGCCCTTTTCCTCCCTGTGCAATTCTGGTCACGGTTTCCACAGATGGACGGGGACGACTCAGAGAGGAATTGCCAATGCTAGAATGACGTGCCGCCGAGTTGAGAAACTCGTTGGGGTTCGCTTTTCTCGATAATTCTGGTGCAGTGCCGGGGCCTTTCGAGAGGCGATGCGGGAGATCGATGTGGATATTTTCCAAAAGTGCCTTGATTTCAAGGTCGTAGACGAGCTGCGGGCCAATAAGCTCTATCCCTACTTCCGGACGATTCGATCCGGGCAGGATCCGGTTGTTCGCATGAACGGGCAGGAAGTGGTCATGCTCGGGTCCAACAACTATCTGGGCCTGACATCCCACCCTGAAGTCAAAAAAGCCGCTCAGGACGCCTTGAATATCTACGGTAGCGGTACGGCCGGTTCACGAATCCTCAACGGCACCTTGGCGATCCACGAGGAGTTGGAGGAAGCTCTGGCTCGCTTCATGGGCCGGGAGCGTGCCGTCACCTTCTCGACCGGATTCCAGGTCAACCTTGGCGTGCTGTCCAGTATCGCTGAAAGATCCGACACCCTGGTGTTGGATAATCTTGACCACGCCTGCATCATCGACGGCGCTCGCCTGTCATTCGGAAGGGTCCTCAAGTATCGCCATAACGATATGGAGAGCCTGGAGGAGCGACTGAGAAGCCTCGGGTCCGACGGCGGTGGGATGATCGTGGTTGATGGAGTCTTTTCGATGGAGGGCGATCTCGCAAAACTCCGGCGCATCGCCGAGTTGAAGCGCCGGTTCGGTGTTCGGTTGATGGTCGATGATGCCCACGGCGTCGGTGTCATGGGGGATCACGGCAGGGGAACGGCGGAGCATTTTGGGATCGAAGACCAGGTCGATCTGGTGATGGGGACTTTTTCCAAGGCTCTCGCCGGGGTCGGCGGCTTTGTCGTCGGGGACGATAAGGTCATCGATTTCATCAAGCACAAGGCCAGGACGATGATCTTCTCTGCGGCGCCGCCGCCGGCGTCCGTGGCTTCGGTCCTCAAGGCGATCGAGATCATCGAACGCGAACCCGAGCGCCGGGAACGCCTTTGGGAGAACACCCACTACCTGATGGGAGAGTTCAGGAATCTGGGATTTGACACTGGCGAGGCCGCATCGCCGATCATCCCTCTCCTCGTAGGCGAGGACAGAGTGGCCTTTGAGTTCACCATGAAATTGCAGGAAGCCGGAGTCTTCGTCAATCCGGTCGTGTCACCGGCCGTTCCGCCTGGGCGGGCGATGATCCGGACCTCCTTGATGGCCACCCACACGAGGGAACACCTGGACCGGGCCCTGGAGTCAATTGCTGTCGTGGGCCGGCGGATGGGCGTCATCGGCGGATGAAACAGGTGGCGACTGATGGTGTTTCTGTGAGCGCCGTCAGGAGCCGCTCCGAACGTTCCGCGTTCGTCAATCT
This sequence comes from Holophagae bacterium, assembly GCA_030637505.1. Lineage (GTDB taxonomy): Bacteria > Acidobacteriota > Thermoanaerobaculia > Thermoanaerobaculales > Sulfomarinibacteraceae > DAOWGJ01. The sequence goes on along the minus strand of DAOWGJ010000105.1, from coordinate 8,098 downwards.
GCCATGGTCTGTGTATCGCCACGACCCTCTATGGATTCCCCCGTTGAAGGCGTCGGTTCGTCACCTTTTGGATTCGGCGAAACATCCCTTCTACCAGGGCGGTGAGGGCGCGGAGATTGAGCTTTTCCTCGCCTGGGAAGGGGACCGACCCGTCGGGCGGATCGCGGCGATCCTCAACCACAGTTTCAACCGGTTTCACTCATCAAACGAGGTCCATTTCGGCTTTTTCGAGTGTATCGACGATGCGCAGACGGCTCGTTTACTCTTCGACGCCGTCGAAACATGGGCTCGGGAGCGTGGGTCGCACACTGTGGCCGGCCCGTTCAATCCCTCGACCAACTACGAGTGCGGTCTGCTGATCGATGGTTTCGAGCGCCCTCCTGTGGTGATGATGACTTACAACCCGCCGTATTATTCGGACTTGGTCGAGGGTGCGGGGTATGGCAAGGCCAAGGACCTCCTCGCCTTTGTGTCCCCGGTGCAGGGTCGGAGTCTCGAAAGGCTGCAGAAACTCGCCCGGCGGACCAAGAAACGCAATCCAAGCCTGGTGACCCGAGGGGCCGATCTCAAGCATTTTGACGGAGAGGTCCGTGCGGTCCAAGAAATCTACAACGCCGCATGGGAGAAGAACTGGGGCTTCGTGCCGATGAACGACGGCGAAATCGGAGGTTTGGCGAACGAACTCAAGCCCCTGGTCGAACCCGGGCTGCTCCGTTTTGCCTTCATTGACGGCAAACCGGCGGGCTTTCTGCTCTGCCTGCCCGATTGGAACCCGGTCTTGAAGGACTTTGACGGCTCGCCGTGGCGCCACCCGCTGAAGACTCTCAAACACCTGACCGTGACCAAGGCCTCGGACATGGAGGGATTGCGGCTGTTGACCCTGGGTATCAAGGCCGAACATCGGAAGCGCGGTCTCGAGGGACTTCTGATCGCCGAGGGCCCCGCGGAGGCGTTCCGACTCGGTTATTCCTGGTGTGAGTACTCCTGGATCCTCGAAGACAATGAACTGATTAAGGGGACCATTCGGCTGATGGATGGGGAAATGTACAAGACGTATAGGATTTACCGAAAAGTGGTTTGAAACCGACCCGCCGACAACTCGGAAAACCAGGGGTTGTATCGTCGCTGGAAACTGGAAACTGGAAACTGGAAACTAGGAATTGCCTCAAATGCCGATACCCACATGACGGGACGGTCAGTCGCAATTTGGTTCCAGGTCCGCAGGCTTAGCAAGCGCCCCCCACATTAATCAAGACATTCGGGGAAACGCAGTTGAGTTTCCAGTTTCCAGTTTCAAGTATCCTCCATCAACCTCCTGTCTCCCGGGTCGCTGCTCAGTTAAACTCCCCCCATGCACGGTCGCCTACGTTTTGTTTTGGTTGTGTTTCTCTCGGGAGTGATCCTGCTTCCGGTCCTGCTTTTCGGGCACATCAGGTTCTATTCCCAACGGTCGCGTTTGCCGGAGTCGGGCCGGGAACAGACCCGGCTGCGCGGCATTCACGATCGTGTCACCATCGCTCTGGACGGAGGAGGAGTGCCGCACATCGATGCAGCAACCGCCGAGGACCTATGGTTTGCCCAGGGCTACGTTCACGCACGCGACCGGTTCTTTCAGATGGAACTCGGCCGGAGAATGGCTGCCGGCCGCTTGTCCGAGATCTTCGGTGAAGCTTCTCTTTCAACTGACCGCAGGATGCGTACTCTTCGGTTGGCGGCGACTGCGGGCCGTCAGGCGGCCGCCCTGGAGGGTGTGGCCCGCAGGACCCTGGAGCGGTATTCGGACGGCGTCAACGCCGCGCTGAGAGAATACGGTCGGTGGGTGGCTCCAGAGTTATGGCTTCTGGGTATCGAGCCCGACGCTTGGGGAGTTGAAGACAGTCTTTCCATTGGGCTCCTGTTGGAGCTCAACTCGACCTGGGCAATGGGGGATGAGATCAAGCGTTCGGTCGAACTGACTCACCTGGGACGTGACAAGGCGGTCGAGCTCTGGGGTTGGGGGCCTGAGGAACAGCGCCGCTGGATTCCCGCGGTAGACCTGCCGTCCAGGGCCCCGGAGGGAGAAGATGCGATTCTACCGGCGTTTGGGGGTGGCTCGAATAGCTGGGCGATCGGTCCTGCGAGGACGGCGACCGGAAGACCCCTGCTGGCCAACGATCCTCACATCGCGGTTGCTGTTCCCGGAACCTGGTATGCCGTCGGCCTGAGAGCGCCCGGGATCCGTGTGTCCGGGGCATCAATAGCCGGCATGCCGGGCGTCTTGATCGGTCACAATCGTCGTGTGGCCTGGGGCTTCACCATGTCGATGATGGACGACCAGGATCTCTACGTATTGACCTTGGACGAGAGCCGGGACCGGGAGTTGGTCGATGATGCCTGGATACCCCTGAGGACGGTCACAGAGACGATCGAGGTCCGGTGGCGCTCCGAACCCGAGACGATGAAGGTCCGGATCTCTCGGCATGGGCCCGTTGTCCGTGACACCCGGGACTCGACGTTGGCTCTGGCATGGACGGGCCTCAAGGGCCCCGGCGGGGTTGACGCATTTCTCCAAATGGCGCGTGCCGATTCGGTCGAGGATCTTGCCGAAGCGTGGAGGGACGCTGCCGGGCCTTCGATGAATCTTGTTGCCGCCGACGTCGAGGGGCACATTCTGCACCAGGTCGTCGGGCGGCGGCCCCGCCGCCTTAGGGGCGCCGGAAGACTGCCGTCGCCGGGCAGTGACAGTGCCTGGGCATGGAACGGCCTTGCGCCGTTTTCCGAGAATCCGTCGATGCTGGATCCGGAGGAGAGCTTTGTCGGCGCCGCCAATCACGACCTGTTCAGCGAGGGGGATTATGGCCGGAGCCGTGCGTTCCCGGCCGACTTTGCGGCGCCGTGGCGAATTCGGAGGATAAGGCACGTTCTGTCTTCCAGGGCCGACTGGGATGTTGAAAGCTGTCTGAACCTCCAGGGTGACGTGGTATCGGGACGGGCCGTCGCCCTATTGAAAGCGCTCTGGCCGGACCTCGAGCGGCACGGAGGTCCGACCGCAGCTGCCCTCTTGGATTGGGACGGCCGCATGGAGGTCGACCGGGTGGAGCCGTTACTCTTCAACCGGTTGATCCTCGAACTGGCCCTTGAGATCGGCCAGGATGAAGCTTTCGACCATGGGCTCGACCGGACGCCGTTTGACGCGGAGCGCATCCTCCGTCTTCTGGCCGGCGGGCTTGGTGACGCCTGGTGGGACGATGTGCGGACCGATGCTGTCGAGGAGAGGACCATGATCGTCGATCGGTGCCTCGATCGCCTGGATTCCTTGGATCACACAACCGTGTGGGGGGATGTCCACCAGGTCGACTTTTCTCATGTTCTTGCCGATTTTCCCCTGGTTGGTACGCTCCTGCGCCTGGCCGGTCACCGGCATCCGGTTGGCGTTCCGGGGGACGGGACAACGGTCAACGCCCATTATTGGGATAAGGCTCAGCCGTTTTCCGTAATGGCCATTCCGTCGATGCGGTTTGTCGCAGATGTCGGGGACTGGGATAGGTCGGTTTTGACATTGCCCCTTGGTCAGTCGGGCCGGCCATGGTCACCACACGCTGCCGATCAGTTCAGCGACTGGCTGGCCGTCAGGGGCCGAACACTGCCGTTCTCCCGGGAAATGATCGAGGCGGAAACCAGGGCTGAATTGGTCTTGATGCCGCGGTAGGTAGGAGTTATCAGCTCTCAGCTATCAGCTCAGGCATTCGGAAAAGAAGAAGAATGTAGGGTGGGCACGTAATAATCGCTCTGATAATCTAATCCGGCGAGGAAGAAACTGAACGGTGAAGACGTAAAGACCGCAAAGAGAACGCAAAGAAGGTATTGAAATATATACCCGTAGCGCGAATCGCAATACCGAGGAGCGTGGGCCGGCTTGGCCCTTTTCTTTGCCCTCGATCAAATCGTTAGCTTCGTTCCCATCCGGAAAATCCGGACGGGAACTGCGCGGTTCCCGCTCCTTGGTCGGGTTACAATCTGCCGATGAGCGTGACGCTTTCGATTGTGACCTGTGGCCCCCAGTTGGAGATTGCCTTGTCCGGTCCGCCCTTGATCGTCACCTCGGTCGTTCGGCTCGGTGGCGTAACGCGCCGGTCGAGCCTGGTTTTGGCCGCAGTCGATCTGCTGGTCGAGGATGCGGGCGTTGCGCGGAACGAGCTGTCCACGGTCATCATCAGCCGGGGCCCGGGCTCGTTCACTGGAATCCGCTCCGGCCTCGCGACCGCCAGGGGCCTGGCCGCTGCATTGGGCTGCCGAATTCTGGCCTACAATTCGTTGCTGGCGCAGGCGGCCCGTGTTGACGGACCCGGCCAGGTGTGGACCGCCCAGCCGGGACGGCGAGGCGAGGTCTACGCAAGGGCGTTCAAACTCGGGGAGGGTCAGGTCCCCGAACCCGTCACCGAGTTGGAAATCTTCCAGCTGTCTGATCTGGTCGAACGAGGACCCTGGGTTGCCGCGGAGGCCCTGCCCCTGGGCGAGGCTCGGCGGCAGGCGCCTCTCAGGACGGCTGCAGAGGCACTGATCCGGTTGTCCGAAGCTGGGCTGGCTTCTGAGAAAATCGAACCACTCTATGTAGAGGGGCCGCCGATCCATCCCGGGGGCTCATGAGCCGTTTTACCGAAAGGGTAGCCCTTCGGGGGGATCAGGCAGCCCTCGAGGAGGCTGAGCGGGAGTGTTTCTCCGACCCTTGGCCGGGACGTTTCTTCGCTGCTGAAATGGAAGGGTCCCGACGGTACTGCCGTGTCCTGGTCGACGCAGGGGGGCAGCTTGCGGCCTATACTTTTTGCGCCTGGCAGTTCCTCGATCTTCACGTCCTGAAGATTGCTACGCGTCCGGGCTTCCGGCGCCAGGGCCTGGCTTTAAGGTTGATGGAAAGCGCGGAGGCCTACGTCGCCCGAGAGGGGGGCGAGACGGTTACCCTCGAGGTCAGGCGTTCCAATGTCGGAGCACAGGCGCTTTATTCGGCGATCGGCTACAGCTATGCCGGTACCAGACCCGGCTACTACGCCGACGGTGAGGACGGCTTGGTGATGACCAAGATGTTCAACGCTTCCGAGCCGCGGTATGATGGTGCCTAGGGGCCCGGCCGGAAACCCCAATGCCGCCCGCCGATGGGTCTTGCGGGTGAGTTTGAGGAACGAGGAGAAGATAGATGCCCTGCCCATCATCGACGACGAGTGACGAAGAAATCGCCCGCAACCCCCATCGGCCCTTTGGGTTGCGGCGGCATCGGCCCGGCTTCGTCGTTCCCGCTCCTCGAAGATGGGGGAGCATCGACTTCGTCCCAGCGCCTCGAATCCGGACCAATGGCGTCCGCAACGGGCGGTATCGGGGGTTTCCAGCCGGGTCCCCAGCATGAGAAAACTGGGTGAGATCCTGCTTGAAAAAGGTGTGACGTCGATAGGGGAACTCCACACCGCTCTTGAGGCCTGCCACCGCCATCGGAGCCGACTGGGCACGCAACTGCTCCGACTGAACTTCGTGACGGAGAAGCAGTTGCTGGACGCTCTGAGGGAGCAGACCGGCCGGCCTCCCGTGCCTCGGGAGATTCTCGAGGCGGCGACCATTGATGTCATGGGCTTGATTCCACTGGAAACCGCGCAACGTCTTCATGCCATCCCCTTCGCGAAGCTTCACCGCCAATTGCATGTCGCCCTTATCAATCCCCGTGACGATGTGGCCATAGAAGAAATTCACGCTGGCACCGGGCTGGACGTTGAACCGTTCGTTGTGACGGAGACTACGCTCGAGGCCGCGCTTGCCCGACTGGGAGAGGGGGAAAGCGGGGTCTTGGATGCCGACGGTCGGCTGGACAATAGCCATCCGGCGGAGTCCGACTGGGAAGACTCGTTGAACGGAGTCCTTCCGACCGTCGCCGACTTGATGGTGCTGCCGAGCCAGGTGGATGAGGAGTGGGATTTTGGTGTGGCGTATGCGACTTTCCCGGGATTGGCCCCGGTGGTCGATCCCTCGGTCGTTACCGGCCCGGGCTTCTTGGACGAGGTAGGTCTCAAGAAAGCTCTGTGCGTGGCAGAAAGTCGGGACGGTGTCGGGGAAGCCCTTCTTTCGTATGCCGCTCGATTCTTGACCCGGCTGTGTCTCTTCTCGGTCTACCAGGATAAAGTGCACGGTTGGCTGGTGGAAGGTATGGGTCCCGTGCTGGAGGACGTGCAGTCCTTCGTCATCGACCTCACCCTGCCCTCGATGCTCTCGACCGTTGCCGCAAGCGGGCATCCTCACGAAGGGCCGATTCCTCCGGGTGAACGGAACGAGAACATCGTGGCCTGCCTCGGGGATCCCCTTGCTCACGATGTGTTGCTGGTACCGGTCAAGGTTCAGGATCGGACGGTTGCCTTCCTGATGGGTGACATTCCAGGGCAGAGCACGATTGGTGCTCCGGTCAGAGAAATTGCCGGTGCGGCGAACGTCACCGGGATGGCCCTTGAGATGATCATTCTGAGGCGGAAGATCGGCAAAGTTCTGGGCGCTTGAAGAGCTATCAGCTATCAGCTGTCAGCTCTCAGCCCACACCGCCCGCTTCGCGGGACCGAGGCTGTTTGCTCGGCAGACAATCGGCCTGACGTCGGTTCCTGGCTGGCGCCGGAATCACCATCGGCACAGCTGCAACGGGCGTAACCCTACTTTTGTAAATCAGGATCCATCGAATTGACTCCCCGGCTGACAGCTATTTTGGTTCCGTCTGACCTTCGTTGAGAGTAGAATCAATGAGCCTGGAAACTCCGGGCAGGGGAGGCTTGATGTTCGAACACGTTGATCTCAAAGAGACCTTTACCGAGTTGGTGAGGCGTGCCTCGACCGAATTGCCGGACGAGGTCATTGAGGCGATTCGGGAGGGACGGAATCTGGAGGAGGACGGGAGTCTTGCCCAGAAGGCCCTCGATACCATCCTGACCAATATCGTGATGGCCGACGAGTCATCGGCGCCCCTGTGCCAGGACACCGGGACTCCGGTGGTGTGGATCAAGTATCCGGTGGGCGTCAGCACCCGCAGGCTCGAGGAGGACTTCACCGAGGCAGTCCGGCGTGCGACCGGGCTGAAGTATCTGCGGCCGAACGCAGTCAATACACTGAGCGGCCGTAATACCGGCGACGGCACCGGTCGGGCCATCCCCTCTATCCATTTTGAGGAGTGGGACGGCCCTGGTTTGGAAGTCAGAGTGATCCTCAAGGGCGGAGGATCCGAAAACGTCGGCGCCCAGTACAAATTGCCTGATACCGGACTTGAGGCCGGCAGGGATCTCGAGGGGGTTCGCCGGGTGGTGCTCGACGCTGTCGTACAGGCCCAGGGCAAGGGCTGTGCCCCGGGGGTTCTGGCAATTTGTGTTGGAGGCGATCGAGTCTCGTCTTTCGAACACTCCAAGGAGCAGTTGCTGAGGTCCCTGGGTGACACCAACCCTGTTCCTGAGCTGGCAGAACTCGAGGAGAGGCTCTTGGCCGAAGCCAATCAGTTGGGCATCGGCCCGATGGGTTTCGGTGGGAGAACCACGGTCCTCGGTGTCAAGATCGGTGTTCTCGATCGGTTGCCCGCATCCTATTTCGTGACAGTGAGCTACATGTGCTGGGCTGACCGTCGGGCCATTGTCCAGATTGACGAGGAAGGAGGCCTGACATGGCTGAGCTGAAACTGCCCGTCAGCGAAAAAAGCATTCGGAAACTCGAGGTTGGTCAGTTCCTCGAATTGAGCGGTCGGATGATCACTGGTCGTGATGCGGCCCACAAATGGCTGATGGAGGACTTCCGTGAAGAGGTGGCCCCCTTTCTCAAGGACTCCGTGATCTACCACTGTGGTCCGGTGGTCAACCAGAGGGACGACGGCAGCTGGGAGTTCATTGCAGCGGGGCCGACGACCTCGATCCGGGAAGAGCCCTACCAGGCCGATGTCATTGCCAGGTATGGTCTCAGAGGCGTTATCGGCAAGGGCGGCATGGCCGAGCGGACCTTGATGGGCCTGGGGCGTTCGGGAGCGGTCTACCTTCATGCGATCGGCGGAGCGGCCCCGGTTCTGGCGCGGGCGATCCCCAGAGTCGAGAAGGTCTTCATGCTCGAGGAGTTCGGAGTG
>DAOWGJ010000233.1 GCA_030637505.1 Holophagae bacterium | reverse complement strand
GGAAGGGGAAACCGATTCCAACGGGGTCTTCATTGCGCGAGCGACCCTCCCGGATTTCAATGGCGGAACCTCTGCGGTCGTTGTCACTGCTGAGAGCCCCCTCGGACAATCGGAGATCAAGCATTTGGTTCACCGATAGAGCCGCGGTAGGGTCTGGAGGATTCTGAAGGGCCGTGGCCCGGAAACTGACTTCGAACCCAGCGAGACAGAGGCCACAGCCCTTCAGAATCCTAATTTGTGCGCTGCGCGCACCGTGAGGAATTTTCTAAAGCAACCCCAGATCGAAACGGCCGAGAGACCTCACTATTTTTCGATATTTCAACCCCCCTTCTGCGCGAAGCGCTCTCGCAATGAGTGTGTGGCGGTTTGGCCCATTCGAGGTCATCGGCCCAAACGATGATCTTTGGGGCCAATACGTTGCACGCTCATTGCGCCTTGTCAGTCACAGCGTTCTCCTGTACAGTGTCGCCGGTTGTGGGCCGTTAGCTCAATTGGCAGAGCAAGTGACTCTTAATCACTAGGTTGGAGGTTCGATTCCTCCACGGCTCACCATGATCCCCGTCGCTGCGAAAGTGGCGGAACTGGTAGACGCGCGAGATTTAGGATCTCGTGGGGTCCCCCCCATGGGGGTTCGAATCCCCCCTTTCGCACCATTTCGGAGAATAAATGCCACACCAAATCACCAGACACCCCGACTACACAGTTGAGATCACGGCCGACCTGGATAAGCCGGCCGTCGATCAGGAGCGCGAGGTCATCGCCCGCAGACTGAGAGCCCAGGCCCGTGTGCCCGGCTTTCGTCCAGGCAAGGCCCCGCTGTCGGCCGTCCGAGCCCGTTACGCCGAGGAAATTCATGAGGAGTTGACCGAGCATCTTGCCGGTCTGTTGTGGAGACAGGTCCTGGACGAGGAGGAAGAGTTCCAACCGTTGATTCAACCGACCTTCGAGGAGATGGGGTTCGGTGATGACGGGGCCTTCTCCTTCAAGGCTCGGTTGGAGGTTCGACCCGATTTCGACCTTCCAACCCTCGATGGGATCGAGTTGCCTGAACACTCGGTGGAGGTCACGGACGCGGAGATTCAGGCCGAATTGGAAGGAGTGTCTGAAGAGAACGCTTCTTGGGAGCCGGCCGGCGACGATGCTCAAGCGATCGACGGCGTGATGGTTGAGGCCGACCTGGGGGCGGAGGTGGACGGCTCTGAGGAGACGCCGACAACTGAGGAGAACGCCCGAATCATCGTGGGTGCCGACGGCATACCTCCCGAGATTAGTGAGGCGCTCCAAGGCGCCCGGGTCGGCGATCAGAGGGTTGCTGTCAGAACCATGGATGATGACCAACTGGACGAGGACGAAGCCGAGAAGGGCGCCCGAGCAGCGACCTACACCATCACGGTCAAAGCCATCAAGGAGAAGAACCTCCCCGAGATCGACGACGATCTGGCCAGAGGATTGGGTTTTGACGACCTGGGTCAACTGAAAGAGAGAATTGTCGGGGTTCTCGGGGACCGGAAGGCGTCCGACAGGAGAGACCGGTTGCGGCGCCACATCCTCGATCATCTTGAACAGGGTGTCGATCTCGAGACTCTGCCGCCGACCCTGGTCAAAGAAGCTGTGACCGGTGACATTCAGCGGTTCGTCTATCACCTGGCGATGCAGGGACAGGCGCCGGACGACCAAATGGACTACCAGGCTCTTCGGGCACGCTTCGAACCCGAGGCTCGCCTCCGGGTGCTCGACACGTTGGTTCTGGAACAACTCGGTGAGGCGTGGGACGTCGAGGTTCCCGAGAATGATGTCGACGCCTACGTGGCAGGCGAAGCCCAGCAAAAGGGAATACCCGCCGCCGAGCACAGAGCCAACCTGATCAAGGAAAATCGACTGGAAAACCTCCGCCATGCCGCTCGGATGGCGGCGATCGTCAGCGAATTGCTGCGCCGGGCAGGCGCCGAGGAGGCATGATGAGTTTCACAATTCCCTATGTCGTCGAGCAGACCAGTCGTGGGGAGCGGTCGTACGATATTTTTTCACGCCTGCTCAAAGACAACGTCATCTTTCTGGGATCGTCGATCGACGACCAAGTCGCATCACTGGTCATCGCCCAAATGCTCTTTTTGGAGGCGGAGAACCCCGAGAAGGACATCAACATCTATATCAACTCTCCCGGGGGCTCGATCACCTCCGGTCTGGCGATCTACGACACCATGCAGTACGTCAAACCGCAGGTGGTGACGATCGCCATGGGCCAGGCCGCATCAATGGCGGCGATTCTACTTGCCGGCGGGACCAAGGGGAAGAGGTTCGCGTTGCCACACTGCCGGGT
>DAOWGJ010000304.1 GCA_030637505.1 Holophagae bacterium | reverse complement strand
GGGGGTTTCCGGTCGGGCCTCTTGGAGTCAGCGCGTGAGCGGTCGTCTTTTGCCCCGGCGCTTGCCGCTGGTTCTGGTTCGGGTCGGGCGGCGGTTCCCTCGTTCGGTCATCGTCGTGTCGCTGGCGATGTGGCTGGTTGCTGGTCTCCTGGCGACCCGCATCAGCGTCGAGACCGACATCCTCTCGCTGGTCCCCCAACACAATCGGGCGGTCGAGAACTTCAAGAACACCATCGAACGTTTCGGAACGGTGGACACGTTGTTGGTTGTTGTGCGGCTGGGTCCCGAAGAAAATCGGGAACAAGAGTTGGCGTTTGCCGATCAACTTGCGGCCCGCCTCCAGTCATGGGATTTGATCGAATGGGTTGAATATCGGGTCGAAAATTCGATCGAGATCATCCAGCCTCTGCTGCGCCAGGCCGTGTTGTTCATGGACCCTGCAGAGGTGGAGGCGGTGATCGCGGGACTCGACGATCCTGGTCTGGAGGCGCGTGCAAAGGCGGTCTATTTCGACCTGATTGCGCCTCAGGGGCTGATGACCAAGGAGGCCATACGGGCCGACCCGTTCGGCCTGCTGCCGCATTTGTTGTCCCGTGTGCGGTTGGGTGGTGTTGAGGTTTCGGCTGACCCGGAGACCGGGGTCTTGATCGATCCCGACGGTCGCATGCTTCTGATGCTGGCTCGGCCGATCAAGGCGGCCCAGGACCTGGCTTTCAACCGGAAGCTGGTGTCGGGCCTCGGCCGAAAGGTCCACGAGGCTCGCGAGGCATGGTTGGCCGAAGGTTGGGAGGGTACGCCGCCTGCTGTCGAATTCACCGGCGGCTACGTTGTCACCTTGAACGACAGTGAGTTGATCGTGTCGGACGCGGTCCTGGGCCTGGGTTCTGCTCTGGTCGGCGTCATGCTCTTGTTTTTGTTGGCCTTTCGACGTAAGGCAGCCCTGGTCTACGCCTTCGTGCCTCTTGCGACCGGGTTGGGTCTGACCTTTGCTTTCGGGGTATTGGTCCTGGGTCGGATGAACTCTCTGACATCGGCTTTTGGCGGCCTCCTGGTCGGACTGGGCATCGACTTCATCATCGTCTTGTACGGTCGCTATGTCGAGGAGCGACAGGCGGGAGCTGATCACGGTGCGGCGATCGACGCCATGGCTCGTCACACCGGAGTCGGCGTGCTCCTGGGCGCCGTGACCACGGCGGCGACCTTTTTCGCCTTTCTGGCCACCGACTTCCGCGGGCTGACCGAGTTGGGTCTCTTGACCGGGACGGGCATTCTCTTGCTGGCAGTGACTGTCTTTCTATTGCTTCCGGCGCTGTTGACCACGTTGCAGCACCGGAGTCGAAGAGGAGAACTCCACGTCATACAGAGCTTCGGCGCCGACAGATTGTGTGCCTTGGCCTTGAAGCGTCCCAGGATCGTTATCATCGGGACCGTCGTGTTAACCGTCGTCTTTGCCTGGGGCTCGTGGGACCTGCAATTCGACGATGACATTCAGAACATGCGGTCGCCGGACAATAAGGGAATGATACTGAGGACCGAGGTGATGGAAGCGTTCGGCCTTCGGTTTACGCCGATGACGGTTCGGGTCGACGGCGCGACCGAACGTGAGGCCATTGCTGCTGCCCGAAGCCTTCTTCCTGAGTTGGAGGCCCTGGTCGACGGTGAGAACCTGGCCGACGTCGACACGATCGTCGACCTTTTCCCGGATTTCGAGGATCAGGAAAGTGTCCTTGAAATACTGAGACGGCACTCTGAGGCTGCGACCGATTTACGGGCACGGCTTTCGAGGGAATTGCGTCGGGCTGGACTGAACCCCGCGCCGTTTGTCCCGGGAATCGAGAATTTCGAGAAGGCGTTGGCGCTAAGATCGGTCCTTGCGCTTGATGACCTCGAGGGCACTCTCCTTGAGCGGATGGCCCGACGGTATGTCGCAGAATTCGACGGTGGCGTTTCGGTCGCGATCCGGTGCTATCCCCCGGCGGGTCGATGGCGGCGGGAGGCGCCGCCCGCGTTGGAAGCATTGGTCGATCTCCATCCTGAGGCGATCTTGACGGGACCGAACGTCGTTTCGGCCGAGCTTCGGCGAATTGTGTGGGGCGATGCATTCAGGGCTTCGGCGATTGGAATCGTGTTGGTGTTTCTTTTGATGTGGGCTGATTTTGGATCGCCGGGTCGTTCGGCGCTGGCATTGTTGCCGCTGGTCTTGGGCATGATCTGGATGCTGGGTGTCATGTCGTTTCTTGGTATCCGCATCAACTTCATGAATATCTTCGTGATCACGATGGTGATCGGGATCGGGGTCGACTACAGCGTGCACTTCCTGCATCGCTGGTTCGAAACCGACGGGAATCCTGAAGCGCTCGCGGGGATTTCGAAGGCGATCGCGGTGGCGGCATTGACGACGGTCGTTGGCTTTGGTTCGTTGGTCCTGTCCCACTATCCGGGTTTGCGTTCGGTGGGTTTTGCAGCCATTTTGGGCGCCCTGGCGACTGCATTCATCAGCATCACCGTGCTGCCGGTCATTCTGAGTTGGCGAGGAGGTCGTTGATGCGTCAGGTTGGAGTTGAGGAGCTGTCGTGGGCCTGTCCGGGAACTTGGGTGCCGTGGGAAAGTTCCTCCGAGGTAGAGCCGGCTCCGACGATCGTCGGGCAGGACCGGGCGGTTGACGCGATCGCTTTCGGCTTGGGCATGCGGGGCGTTGGATACAACGTCTTTGTCACCGGCCTGTCCGGCACCGGACGGTTGACAACGATCAAACAATTCCTCGAGGGGCGGGCAAAAGACCAGTCCAGGCCTGACGATGTTTGTTACGTCTTCAATTATCTCCGGCCGGAAGAGCCCTGCGCCGTATTCCTGGACGCGGGAGCGGGCCGGCGGTTCCGGGACTGCGCGAACGATCTCATCCGAGACTTGGCCGAGACCCTGCCCGCCATGGTAAAAGACCAGGCATTTCGAAAGCGAATCGAAAAGGCGGTCCAGGGTCTTCGGGATCAGGAAAAAGAAGCCATTACCACCTTCGAATCCGAGGTCGAGGAAGCCGGATTCGGTCTGGTGCAGATTCAAATCGGAGCGATCGGCCGGCCGGAGGTTCTGCCGATTGTCGACGACGAGCCGACTGCGATGGAGGATATGGCCAAAAGGGTTGAGGCCGGCGAGATGGAGGCTGGGGATTTCGAGGTCCTTCAGGAACGTCACGGCACCCTCAAGACCAGGCTGCAGGAGGTCTTCGCCGTTGTGGCCGAGCTCCGGCAACAGATTCAGAAGAAGGTCGAAGAGGTCCAGCGAGACCTGCTCGGTCCTGCGGTCGAGGACGCGGTCGACCGAATTCGGGAGTCGGTGAACGATCCCCGAGTCGACCCCTGTCTGGAGGCGATGCAGGCCGATTTGATAGAGAACATGGAGCTCTTCGGCGAAAATGCCGGAGATGAGATTGACCTCTTTCTCAGGTGGCGGGTCAACCTGGTGGTCGACAACGGGCAAGGGACCGGCCTGCCGGTCATCCTGGAGACCGAACCCAGCTATACCAACCTGTTCGGGACGGTCGAACGGTCCTTAACGCCATCGGGTGAGATGACGACCTCGTTCATGCGGATCAGGGCCGGGTCCCTTCTGACCGCCAACGGGGGCTTTCTCGTGCTCAACGCCGAGGACCTGCTGATGGAGCCCAGGGTCTGGCCGGGGCTCAAGAGAGCACTCAAATACGGCCGCGTCAAGATTCAGTCTATGGAAGGTATGTTACTTGGAGGCGCCGGAATCAAACCTGAAGAGGTGCCCCTGCAAGTCAAGGTCGTCGTGATCGGCGACCGAGCTGTCTACGACCTGCTTTACCGATACGACCGGGACTTTGCCAAGGTCTTCAAGATACTGGCTGATTTCGACCTGGTGATCCCCGCGGTCGAAGAACATGCTCAGTCAGTCATCTCGGTTTTCTCCAGGGTCATCGCCGATGAAGACTTGACTCCGTTGAACCGGACCGGCATGTCGGCGTTGCTTGAGGAGGCGGTCCGGATGGCGCGGGGCCGAAAGAAGTTCTCCAGTCGCTTCTCTGACCTTTCCGATCTGCTCCGAGAGGCATCGTGGTTTGCCGAACAGGACGGCGCCGAAATTATCGGGCGGGAGCACGTCAAGGCGGCCAGAGATGCCGCTCGGCGTCGGCATTCCCTTTCGGAGGACCGGACCCATGAATTGCTCGAAGACGGTGTCATCCGAATCCAGACCGAAGGGACGGCCGTCGGTCGTCTCAATGGACTGGCCGTGTACGACGTTGGTCACCACCGGTTCGGTCGACCGTCCAGGATCAGTGCCCGAATCGGCATCGGCCGCGAGGGGGTGATCAACGTCGAGCGTCAGGCGGGGTTGTCCGGTCCAACCCATGACAAGGGGGTTCAGATCCTGACCGGCTTTCTCCGAGGGACGTTTGCTCGGAAGGTCCCTTTGTCGATGGCCTGCTCGGTGACCTTCGAACAGAGCTATGGCGGCGTTGACGGGGACTCCGCCTCCTCGACCGAGATCTACGCGATCCTCTCCGCACTGGCTGATCTGCCTTTGAGACAGGACGTGGCGGTCACCGGGTCGGTCGATCAGTATGGTGCGGTCCAGTCGATCGGTGGCGTCAACGAGAAGATCGAGGGGTTCTTTCGAGTCTGTAACAGCCGCGGTCTGACCGGTACCCAGGGCGTGATGATTCCCGCCTCTGATGTCAACGACCTCCACCTGGCCGATGAGGTGATCGAGGCGGTAAAGGATGGACGGTTTGCCGTCTGGGCCGTCGAAAGTATCGAAGAGGGCATCGAGCACCTGACCGGTGTGCCGGCGGGGACCCAGGACGAGAACGGGTGTTGGAGTGAGGGCTCGGTCTTTGTCCGGTGTCGTGAGCGGCTTGAGGAGATGGCTCGATTGTTCCGCAACGCCGGGAAGCAGGACAATAACGGAGACGAGGCGGATGACGCCGAAGCCGAGGGTGCAAAGGACCCCGAGGATTCACCACGGGAGACCGAAGAGCAGAGCAGGTGAGAATTGTGACGCAACTCACTTGGCTTGGTTCTCATTTGACATCTGCCTTGCCGCGGTGACACAATCGCCGGCGGGAAACGCTGGACTTCCGGAGGATCAGGGAGAATGGGGAAGAGAATCCACACGGTCATCATCGTCCCGCACAGCAAGGCGAACTTCATCAAGTTTTCTTTCTCGACGCGGACCTTTGCGATTGTTACTTCAATCGCGCTTGTTGCCGTGGTCCTTTCGATCGTCGCCATCGGCTTCACCGGCAGTGCGGTGGACCGGAGGGCTGACGTCGCGCGGCTCAAGGGGGAGAACCTGGAATTGGCACGAGTCAACCAGGAACTTGAAGGTACGATCGCCGCGGTTCAGCAACGGTTGGACGAGTTCGAGGAGCGGACGTCTCGCCTCGCGTTGGCGGCAGGCATGGTTGCCGAAAGTGGAGATCCAACGACCCCGGAGAGCCGGACGTCGGTCGTGAATACCGGCGGCCCCTACACTCGCCTGCGCGGCGATGTCCTAACTCTCAGGGTGCAGGGTGACACGATTGCCGAACAGCTTCTCGAGGTTGAGCAAGCAATGGTCGACCAGGATCAGAGGCTCTCGTCCACCCCTTCGATTGCTCCTGTCATTGGTGTCATCACCGACGGGTTCGGTAATCGGAGGGACCCGTTCACCGGCCGACGGGCCTATCATAACGGCTTGGACATCTCCGCACGGCGGGGTACGCCGATCATGGCGCCTGCTGACGGGGTGGTTGTCTTTGCCGGTCGCAAGGGTGGCATGGGCCGCATGATCAGAGTCTCGCACGGCTTCGGCTATCAGACGGTCTACGGGCACCTGGACACGATTCTGGTCGAACCGGGCCAGGATGTTCACCGGGGCGAGCAGATCGGTCTCGTGGGGAATACCGGCCGTTCGACGGGGCCTCACCTCCACTATGAGGTCCACAAAGACGGGCGTACCGTCAATCCTCTGTATTACATCCTCGACGCGTACTAGAAGCTGTCAGCTGTCAGCTGTCAGCTATCAGCTTTAGGGGTGGGCCACGGCCCACCCTACTTGGTATTCGGCTTTTCGTAGGGTAGGCCTTGGCCCACCATCGTCAAGGAGCAGGACTCGAAGCAATTTGGCGGGGACTGCTGTATCCTATGCTGCGCTGTTTTCCGGCTGAGAGCTGAGAGCTGACAGCTGATAGCTGCCCGGCGGAGGTGGTCGGCCATCTTTGGTTCCGGCTTCGACGGGCAAGGAGTGGCAGAAATGAACTTTGTCGAAAAAGTCATCAGTCTTGTCATCGGGACAAAGTCCGAACGGGATATGAAGCGCATGCGTCCCATGGCCGAGGCAATCAACGCCCTCGAGCCGGAGGTCGAAACGCTTTCAGACGACGAGATCAAGGCGCGTTTCGGCGTGATTCGAGATCGGGTCAAGGCCGCAACGGCCGACCTCCCGAAGGACCGGAAAGCGCGATCGGCCCTGGTGCAGAAAGTCCTGGACGCCGAGCTGACCGAGGTCTTCGCGCTGGTCCGTGAGACCGGCCGGCGCGTTTTGGAGATGCGACACTTCGACGTGCAGCTTGTCGGCGGCATTGTGCTCCATCAGGGACGCATCACTGAGATGCGAACCGGTGAGGGCAAGACCCTGGTGGCGACCCTGGCGGCCTCGCTCAACGCAATGACCGGCAGGGGCGTTCATTTGATCACGGTCAACGACTACCTGGCCGCTCGGGATG
>DAOWGJ010000029.1 GCA_030637505.1 Holophagae bacterium | reverse complement strand
TTGGAATCACTGGTTGCCGAGTTGGACACGCTGCTCGAAGTCGACAGCGTCCGCGACTACTGCCCCAACGGTCTCCAGGTCGAAGGCCGACCAGAGGTCGTGCGGGTGATCACTGCCGTCTCGGCCTCACAAGCCCTCTTTACCAGGGCGGTCGACCACGAAGCCGACGCCATCCTGGTCCATCACGGCATCCTGTGGAACGGCGCTGAGCCTCCCCGCCTGGTCGGATCGTTCAGGGAGCGCGTACGTCTACTGCTCGACGCCGACATCTCACTGCTGGCCTACCATTTGCCTCTCGATCGCCATCCCGAGCTGGGCAATGCCGCTCAACTTGCCTCCCGCCTGGGCCTTGAGTCCCTGGAACCCTTTGGAGGCCACGCCGGACAATCGGCCGGTGTGTGCGGCGTGTTCCACGAGCCGATTGATGCCGAGGCCTTTTTCGAGCGAGTCGCCGTGGTCTGCGACCGGGAGCCGCAGGTCTTCGAGGGCAACCGGCGAATGATTGGCTCAGTCGGCATCGTCACGGGCGCGGCCGAACGGGAATACCACCAGGCAGTCGCCGCCGGCCTCGATGCCTACATCACCGGCGAGGCAACCGAATGGGTCCTGCACCAGGCCGCCGAGGACGGGGTGCACTATCTCGCCGCGGGCCACTACGCCACCGAGACCTTCGGCGTTCAGGCCTTGGGCCGTCACCTCTCCAAGCACTTCGGCCTCGACGTCGAGTTCATCAATATGCCGAACCCTGTGTAGGGACCTCGCGCGTCGCCCGAAGGGCGACCACGGCGAAGCCGGGGAGGTCGCGAAGCGACCAGCGTGGGCAAATAGGAAAGCTGTCAGCTGAGGCACTTGCAAAATTGAAAAAACGACATTATTGCAGCCAGAACAAGAAGAAAAATGAACCGCAAAGACGCAAAGATCGCAAAGGGAACGCAAAGAAGGTGTTGAAATTAAAACCCTTAGCGCTCTTTGCGACAACCGGTTCAAAATTAGACCAATGAGTTTATTGGTGCCAGTCCGCCATCCTAGGTATTTTTTCAAACGGCTGCGCTGACAGCCGATAGCTGATAGCCCTAGTTCACCCAATCCCCGTCGCCGTCAATCACCTTGAACTTCCGCTTCCGTTTGAGCCGGGCCAGCTTGATCTCGGTCACCCGCCTTCGAATACGTAACTGGAGGTTTCTCAACGCCCTTTGCACACCTCCGGGTTGGAGCAGAGCCCAGGTCAGTGCAACAGCCACGCACAGGCCGACGAACCCGGCGAAGTCCTTTGTGCTCAAGAATCCCATGAAAGCGAAGAGAACCTCGAGGGCCAAAAACCAGCGAGCCTTGATCGGAAGGACGAAGAACAGGAGGATGGTCGCCTGGCCGTACAGGGTGGCAAATGCGGCAATCATGACGGTGATCAGCATGTACTGGCCCTGCATCAGTACGAAGGCGTTCGGCGAAGCGGTGCCGCTCAGCATACCCGCCCCTCTGACCAGGGCCGCAGCAATACCGGCCGCAGTCACCACCTGGACCAACAGCGACCAGAAGTTCTTCCGCCCCAATTTGACGAAGACGTCACGGCCAAACCAGAAGAGGATCAGCAGCGAGAGAAGGAACCATAGCGACGGTGGCCCAAAACCTATGAAGGCATAGGTAACCACCTGCCACAGCGCGCCGCGAAAAACGAGCGGGCCCAGCCGAAAAATGGCCGGAATGACGGCCGTCGCTTGGAAGAACTGAAGGACGAAGGTTCCGAAAACGACGGCCAGCAGAATCAAAATATCCTGAGGCGGAGGTCCCCCGGCCAGGCCGAAGGTCCCACCTTGGCCGCCCCGGTCCCAGGGGTCGCGCGATACTCTCATTGGATCAGCTCCGGCTGTGAAACCGTTGGCCACTGCAACTCGGACGCCCGGAGTCTTCGATCAAGCAGGACCTCTCCATGATGATCCCTGACCTGGAGTTTCAACAGCGGGTCATCCAGGGTGGTATCAATCTCGATCCATGCGAAGAATTCGAGGATCGATTTTTCGGGGTCCCCGGCGCAGAACAGGCGATTGGGGACTTCAATCCCGCAGCCCCTCCCCCGTTGAAAGAGCGGGCTGGCAACCAGCTCAAAGAGTGGGTATCCACCGCGATCCTCCAGCCACGGCAAACGATGGAATTCACTGCGATGGATATCGCCGGACAGCAACACGACACCGGCAATACGATGTCGGACGATGGCGTCGATCAACCGCTTTCGCTCGACCGGGTAACTGTCCCACGCATCACTCTTGCGCGAAAAGTCGTTGAATGGAGAGCCATTGACGACGATCTTGAAGACCGCCTCGGACCCGGCCAACCGATCGACAAGCCAGTCGAACTGCCGATCTCCGAGCATCGTTGCCGACTCTGGTTCAGCCAACGCGACTGCCGTTGGGGTCCGCCACGTCTGGTCGTCCAGCAAGATAATGTCGACATCACCCCACTGCTGAGCCCAGTACACGCCCTCGCCATCGGCTCCGAAGGAGGGGTTTGGGGTGAACGCCTTGAACCAATCGCGGGCCTGTTCAAGAACGGGATTGTCCCGGTCGCCATTGTCCATACCTGTATCGTGATCGTCCCATGTGGCAACCCAGAAACTCTTGCGGGCCATCTCGTCGAATTTTCGAGTCTCGCGGAAGCTCTCGTAGGATAAAGGCAGGGCCTCGGCGGCCCGTCGGCGGTATTGGCGACCGAGGTCCTCCAACATGCGCCGGCCTTCCTCACTCGGAGAGGCCTCGTACCTCTCCCGCGCCTCCTTCCAGAGGTCGTCCTCCACCCAGAGCAGGCCGTCGGCGTATGGCGTGTCCCCAAGGCCCAGGAAGAGATCCGGACCGGCGTCGGCGATCGCCGACCAGATATCGGGCTTGAAGCGAGCCCAATGATTCGCGCCGCTGCCCGCGGCCATGGTGACGCGCGTCGGAACTCCGTAAGGCGGCGGAGTACGAAATACCGCATCTTCGTGCTCCCACATCGTACCGTCTACCGTTTCGACCTGGTACCAATAGCGTTTCCCCGGCTCGAGCCCCTCAAGCACGACGGTGGTCATCAGCCGCGCCTCCGATTCCAAACCCACCCATGGCGACTGGATCTCCGCACCGGGCGAATCGATCTCGACTGCCGTGACCCTGATGGTCCTCGGTAACGAAGCCTGCAGCCACACGGCTACCGAGGACGGAGAAGGACTCCCCAAGATGGGGCCCCGGACGATTTTGGCCAGTTCGACTCCCCAGACATGCCCCCATGAAGCACCACAGATCACAGCAACAAAGACCCAACCCAGTCGTTTCATCCCGGGAGGATACAGGAGATGGCCGGGAATCTCCTCAAGCATCTTTGTGTTAAGATTTACGAAGACCTGAGTGATTCTCGCTCAGGTCTCTTGAGGAGTTTTCTACATGTCCCAGCTGATCACGCTACCTGTCATCCCACTCCGCGAAGCGGTCCTCTTCCCCGGCGTGACGTCGCCGATTGCAGCCGGCCGCCCGGGGACCCTCCACGCGATTGAGGCCGCCCTCAAAAGGGACCAGAAGCGCATCTTCGTTGTAGCGCAACGGGAAAACCTTGACGACGCTTCGCCGGAACTTCTCTACAGGGTCGGTACTGTCGCCACAATCGGCCCGATTCAAAGGGGACCGGCCGGGATGCGCCTCCTGTTGACGGGTGATGCCAGAGGGTCGGTCACTCGATTTGAGGCAGAGGGCGGCTACCTGGTCGCCACGTGCGAACAGACCGACGAAATCCCACCACTCGACCCAGGAGCACCGTCATTCCTCGCTCTCTATCGAGAGACCCGAGAACGGGCCGCCGAATTGGGTCACCGAGCTGGGCTCCCAAAAGAAGCCGTCGAACAGTTCCTCGCCGAAAACACGGACCCTGGCCGTCTGACAGACCTCGTCGCGGGCCACCTCGATCTCAAGGCCTCCGAGGCACAGGTCCTCCTGGAAACCCTGGACGTTGAAGACCGCATGCGCCAGGTTTTGGTTTTCATTCATCGACAGATTTCAGTCCTCGATGCGCAGGAAGACATCAAGAGCCAGGTCCAGGAAGAACTGGGCGACCGCCAACGCGAGATGTACCTGCGGCAACAATTGAAGACCATTCAAAAAGAGCTGGGCGACGACTCCGGCCGGGAGGATCTGGACGAACTCAAGGAACGGCTGGCTGGGTTGGAGCTGCCCGACGTGGCCCGAAAAGAGGTCGACCGGGAGATGGGGCGCCTGGAAAGAATGGGCCCCGAAGGCATGGAAGCCCAGGTCATCCGCACCTACTTGGAGACCGTCTGCGAGCTACCGTGGCTTGAGAGGAGTGAGGAACGCCTGGACATGGAGGCCGCCTCGGACATCCTCGAAGAGGACCACTACGCCCTCGGCGACGTCAAGGACCGCATCCTGGAGTTTCTGGCCGTGCGCATCATGCGCCTCAGGCGGGATCAGACTCCCGAGGGGTCCCAAACCGAGGAGACCGATCCCTCGACCCCAACGACGGCCGCCGCCGAACCCGATCGAAATCCGATCCTGCTCTTCGTCGGCCCCCCAGGCGTCGGCAAGACCTCGGTGGCAAAGTCCATCGCCCGCGCCATGGGCCGGGAATATGTCCGAATCTCCCTGGGCGGCGTCCGCGACGAAGCCGACATCAGGGGCCATCGCCGCACCTACGTCGGTGCGATGCCTGGCCGAATCATCCAGGGAATGAAACAAGCCGGCACGCTCAACCCGGTTTTCCTGCTGGACGAGGTCGACAAACTGGGCATGGGCCACCAGGGTGACCCCAGCTCAGCCCTGCTCGAGGTCCTCGACCCCGCGCAGAATGACACCTTCGTCGATCATTACCTGGGTGTACCCTTCGACCTGTCCGAGGTCCAGTTCATCTGCACCGCCAACTATCTTCAGAATATCCCAGGGCCACTGCAGGACCGGATGGAGGTCGTCGACTTCGCCGGCTACACCGAAGCGGAGAAGCTGGAGATCGCTCGGCGCTTTCTGACCCCACGTCAGATTCGCCAGACCGGTCTGAGCGATGAACAGATCTGTTTTGCCGATGATGCGGTCAAGGAGATCATCTCCAGACATACCCGGGAAAGCGGAGTACGGCAGCTGGAGCGAGAGATCGGACGGCTGGGCCGCAAGGTCGCCCGGAAGATCGCCGCCGGACTGACACTGAAGGTTGACGTCAACAAGGACCAGATCC
This sequence comes from Holophagae bacterium, assembly GCA_030637505.1. GTDB lineage: Bacteria > Acidobacteriota > Thermoanaerobaculia > Thermoanaerobaculales > Sulfomarinibacteraceae > DAOWGJ01. The sequence continues at coordinate 737 of DAOWGJ010000029.1, read as the reverse complement.
AGGAATTACTCGGGCGGCCCAAGGTCCACCCGGAACACGCGGCCGAAACCGATCAGATCGGCGTAGTCACCGGCATGTTTTACACGCCGGTCGGGGGCGACATCATGTTCGTCGAGGCCTCCCCGATGCCGGGCAAGGGCGAGTTGGTCCTGACGGGACAATTGGGCGATGTGATGAAGGAGTCGGCCCGAGCCGCCTGGACATACGCCAAGGCCCACGCCGAGGAAATGGCAATCCCCTCCGATGCCTTCAAGCAGGACGTGCACATCCATGTGCCCGCCGGCGCTATCCCCAAGGACGGGCCGTCTGCCGGCGTCACGATGGCGACGGCCCTGGTGTCGGCCTTGAGCGGACGCCCCGCGCGAAACGACGTGGCCATGACAGGCGAGATCACCCTGGCAGGCCGCGTGCTGCCGATCGGCGGCCTCAAAGAGAAGGTCCTCGGCGCGGTCCGCGCCGGCATCTCGACGATCATCATTCCTGCCAAGAACGAAGCCGATTTGGAGGACCTTCCCGATACCGTCCGGTCCGAGTTGGAGATCCACCTGGTCGAACACCTGGGAGAGGCGCTGGCCCACACGCTGAGGGGCGCGAAACTCGTCGACGGTCGGTTGAAGTTTGAGTGAGGAAGGCCTCACCCGTGAGAATCACGGGCAAGAGCCGAAACTGGAAACTAGGAACCGACGCCAGGCCGAAGGCCTGCCGAACTGAAGGTTCGGGCTCGCGAAGCGGGTAGC
>DAOWGJ010000311.1 GCA_030637505.1 Holophagae bacterium | reverse complement strand
TGGCTGAGGCGTAAGCGATTCGCCAGTGGTGGAATCGATCCCGGCCGGTACGGCCATGCCCTTCGGCGAGGTTGGCTGGAACCGAAGACGCTGACCGGATGACTTGGTCGGCGATGCTCTTGAGTGGCGCCGGAACTCGGGTTACAAGCGAGATTGAAATTCCGGCTGCTTCAAGAGCCTTCGAGTGGGCGACGAGTGTGTTACTGGGGGGCGCGTTGGACATGGTTTCCTCCGTGTTGTTCATAGGCCCCCGGAGCTGGTGGGGACAACCGTTGTCAGGGATCGCGAAGCGACCTTCAGGCCTGTCCTTGACAACGGTTGGTCCACCAGCTATTCCCTTCATTCTCATGAACAACACGGAGAAACCATGACAGGGTGACCCTGGATACCGCCGCTGCCCCGGTCGCCGTCGCAGATCCTGACGCTGAACCTGTTTCCTGCCGCTGCCAGCTGGCGCTGTCCCTGAGTGCTGTTGACTGTCGCTGTCCCGGCCGCTGTTCTCCAACCCCGGCCTTCGGGAGCGCATTGAGATCGTCGAGAGGTCACAAGACCACCGATCGCTCCCGCTCGGCGCATTTTCCTCAAGGGACACCAGTGTTGGAGTCGGCAGAGCACAGCCCCTTGAGGAAAATGACCTCGGCGGCCTACGGCGTGAGCCGAGACTCTATCGCTGAGGCGACCGCCGTGGGTTGCCAAGCTCGATTTTTCCTGTGATGGAACAGGAATCGGGGGCCTGCCGAGGAAAAATACGAAGCATGGCACGCCCCGTCCGGGAAGGGCGCTCTTGGATTGTGGGGTTGTCGGTGAGCTCAGCGTCAGGGGCCGGCGCCGGCCGCGACATGGACAGGTTCAGGAAACAGCGACGGCGACGGATGGCAGCGACCCGGGGGAGGGAGCCGGGGCGGCGTCGGTCGAATTTCCTTTTGAGATTCTCCCTCTTTCCTGCGTCTTCCCGTCTCTGCGTTTTTCCTTGTGTGCTTTTGTGGCTATTCCTTCTGTTCCGCCGACGATCGAATCGCTCTTGCGGCGCACTCGGGGTAGCCGATGCAGGTGCGGCATGTCTCATCATCGATGTGGCCGAAGTCCTCGGGGGCGCAGACGGTGACGCCCGAGTCGACCGCGGCTTCGAGTTCTTCGAGCAGGGGCAGGAGACCGGCAGGGACCTCGCCGGCAGCGCTGGTCTCGGCTTCGGCCTGCATGACCCGTGGGTCCCACAGCCGGTTGCGCCCCTCGGTGGCATTGTCTTCGGCCGAAGTCTCTCTTTTTGTCCGACGCTTCTTCATCTCGAATGCGATCTTGCGCCGTGTAGGCATACGTCTCGTGGCCAGGAAGAAGACGTAGCCCGAGGACATTCCGACGACGTTGGCCGCGCCGACCACCAGGCCGTAGCCGAAGCTCGAAAAGGCCAGAAACGCCCCGCCGACGACGGCCAGATATTTGACCTTGACCGGCAGAATGAAGAACAAGAGGAACTCGGTATCGGGATAGAGAGTTGCAAAAGTGAAGAGCAGTGAGGTGGCGAGAAAAATGTCGCCGACCAGGGGTGCGCCGAGCAGCAGCGCGGTCCCTACGGCGCCCCCGATCGAGATCAGGTAGAAGGCGAGGAAGCGCGGTGAACCCCAGAGTTCCTCGAGGGGCCGGGCCATGATCCAGAGCACCAGTGCCGAGAAAAAGAAGGAAATCATGCCGCCGTGCATGAACTGGAAGGTAAAAAGGGTCCATGGCCGGGCGGCGACCATGCCTGGCAGGAGAGCCAATGTTTCCAGGCTTCCCTGACCGGTCGAGGTCAGAAAGTAGACGGCGAAGTGCATGAACACCAGGCCCTCGGTCAGGTGCCAGATTTCCCTCTTCATCAGCGTCTCCCAAGTCGTCGTTCCATCTCCTCCTGGCTCAGGCGGAGAATGATCGGTCGCCCGTGAGGGCACCGGTAGGGATTGTCGGTGTGGGCCAGATCGTCGAGCAGGGCGCGCTGCTCGATTTCGTTCAGGCCGTGATTGACCTTGATGGCTCCCCGGCAGCTCAAGGAGGCGGCCAGTTACTCCCGGAGGATATCGGTGACCACATCGGGTACGCCATCGAGTTCGGTGGCCCGATCGAGGATTTCCTCGATCAGCTGTTTCGCGCCCGTGGCATCCAGATCCGGCGGTAGAGCGGAAACCCGGATAGTCTCCGGGCCGAAGACATCGGCCTCGAGGCCAACTCGGCCGAGCACCTCGCCCAACCGCGGCAGAGCGGTCGCCAGGGCTTCGTCGACCTCCAGGAGGAGGGGGGTCAGAAGCCGCTGCGACGGTGCTTGTTCACCATCCAGCTGGCGCAGGATCTTGTCGTACAACACTCGTTCGTGAGCGACGTGCTGATCGACGATCACCAGACCGTGCTGGTCTTCGAGCAGGATGAAAGACCGGCGGTACTGTCCCATCAGGCGACCGAAAGGCGTGTCGGCGGCGGCGGCCTTTGCGCCGCTCGCATGCCCTGCGGCCGGTTGGCCCAGACGCGGTTCCATGGTCGCCGAGTCACCGCCTTCGTCCGGCTGGTAGACCGGGTGGGGAAAGAGGGACGGACCGGGTGTTTGGACGGTATGGGCTGACCACGTCGTCGCCTGAGGTTCGGCAGCCTGGAGGGTCGGCATCGGCGAGGAGCCCAGGCTGTCGAAGTGATGCACCTCCACCTGTCCCTGGCCGGTGGTGATCACTCCGCGAAGGGCTCGTTCTACCAGGCTGAAGACTGCGCCGGACCGGGCGAAACGAACTTCGGTCTTGGCCGGGTGGACGTTGACATCGACCGAGTCTGGCGGCGCCGTCAGCAGCAAAACCACCCGGGATCCGCCGAAGCCCGAGCCTGCCGCGCGCAGGACCCGGTTGACCGCGCCGACCAGGAGACGGTCCCGGACCCACCGCCCGTTGACGAGCAGGGTCAGCTGGGGTCGGCCGGAACCCTTGGTCGGCGCCAGTAAACCCCAGGCGCGCATACCGCCCCCCTCCGCCTCGAAACGGTGCACGGTATCCAGGCCCCTCCGGCGAAAGAGGTCTCGCAGGCGTTGGTCCAGGGACGTGGCCGGTGGGGCCTCGATCAGGATTCGGCCTCCGTGCGACAGGATGAAGGTGATTTCGGGTCTGGCCAAGGCCATGGCAACGACCGCATCTTGTGAATGCCGCAGTTCGGTCTCCGGGGCGTGGAGGAACTTCCGTCTGGCGGGAGTGTTGAAGAAGAGGTCTCGGACCTCGACGGTCGTCCCTCGGCCGCGCGCCCGTCCCTCGACGCCAAGGATGCTTCCCCCCTCGACCGTGATCTCCACGCCTCCGTCTGCGGGGTCGGCGCAACTGGAGAGGCGGAAACGGGACACGGCCGCAATCGAGGGCAGGGCCTCGCCTCGGAAACCCAGGGTCGTGATCCGCTCCAAGTCATCGGCCGAGTCCAATTTGGACGTGGCGTGGCGCTCGAGGGCCAGGAGAGCGTCGTCGTGGGCCATGCCGCAGCCGTCGTCGGCGACGCGAATCAACGAGCGTCCACCGACAGACAGTTCAACCTCGACGCGGGTGGCGCCGGCGTCCAGGGCGTTTTCAACCAATTCCTTGACGACGGAGGCTGGGCGCTCGACCACCTCGCCGGCGGCGATTCGATTGATGACATGGTCCGGAAGGACTTTGACTCTCATTACCGATGAAGGATAACCCGGATCTTGGATCAGGAGACGAAGCAAGAAAATGGAACCGCCAAGACGCAAAGAGCGCGAAGGAAGCGCAAAGGGGCTAGAGAATGAGCCACAAAGAACTCAATGAGCACGATGAGAAGATAGAGGTTTTTTCTCCTTCCCCTCTTTGCGCCTATCTTTGCGTACTTCGCGGTTCAAATGTGTTCTCTTGCCTCAGCGCTCGAAAACTCCTGAGTCGTAAATCGAGGGCTCCGGCTTGCTGTCCGGGGTCACGATCCGTGAGGGATCGGCCAGGTCCTCCTGAATGATCAGATCGATCAGAAGATCCCTTACTCCCGCCCGACCGTTGTGCTTGAAGACGCGGTTGACCATCTTTGGGTTGAGTTCAATGCCGCTCATGTGCTTGAGATACTGGCAGAAGACCCGCCCGCGGGACCGGAAACTGATGATGAGGACGGCGAGGAGCGCGGATGCCGCGCCCAGTGCGCCGAGAGTCAGCATATCCTGCCCCACGAATTGGAAAATCTGGTCCATCTCAAGCCTCCCCGGAGTCGTCGTCGCCATTGAGGGCATGAGTTTCATCGACCTCGGCGAAGTAATTCTCAGGCACCAGGATCTCACGTCCTTTCGAACCGGCGGCCGGCCCGACGATGCCTTCACTTTCCATCATATCGATTAGTCGGGCAGAGCGGGTGTAGCCCAGCCGTAGGCGGCGCTGGATGTGCGAGGCCGAGGCCTTGCGCTGGGTGACGACCAATCGCACCGCCTGCTCGTACATCGGATCCTCGAAGGACGCCACGCCGTCGCCGGATCCGTTCCCGCCTCCTGATCCGCGGTCGTTCCCCCCGAGTGGTTCATGGGTCAGAATGCCCTTTTGATATTCGGGTTTTCCAAAACGTTTGATGTAGTGGACGACGGTGGCAATTTCCTTCTCGGACACCATCGGACCATGGATGCGCATGATGTTCGAGGTTCCTGGTGGGAGATAGAGCATGTCGCCGCGGCCGATCAGGTGCTCGGCGCCGATGGCGTCCAGGATCGTCCTGGAATCGTGACGCGAGCGGACCTTGTAGGCGACCCGGCACGGGAAATTGGCCTTGATGATGCCGGTCAGGATGTCAACCGAGGGTCGTTGGGTCGCACAGATCAGGTGGAGGCCGACCGCGCGGGCCTTCTGGGCGATGCGGGTGATCGCCTCCTCGACCGCTCTGCCGGCGGTCATCATCAAATCGGCCAACTCGTCGATCACGATGACGATGTAGGGCATCGGCTCGAACTCCTGACCGTTATCGCCCTCGCCGAGGAGCCGCTCCCGGGTCATCTTCAACTGCTTGGGGTTACTGACCAGCTGGTTGTACTGTTCGAGGTTTCGCACACCCAGCGAGGCCAATTTTCGGTACCGCTGGTCCATCTCGTCGACCGCCCATCCAAGGGCGTTGGCTGCCTTCTTCGGCTCGGTGATGATCGGCGTCAGCAGGTGGGGGATGTCCTTGTAGACCCCCAGTTCGACCATCTTCGGGTCTACCAAGATGAATTTGACCTCATCGGGGCGAGCCTTGAAGAGGATCGACAGAATCATCGCGTTGATGCCTACCGATTTTCCCGACCCGGTAAAACCGCCGATCAGGAGGTGCGGTGAGCGCTGCAGATCGGTGACGAAGGGATTGCCCCGGATGTCGACGCCCATGCACAGCGTCAGCAGCGATCGGGCCCGTTGGTATTCCGGGGAGTCAATGATCGTTGACAGCCGGATGATCTCCGGTTCCGGGTTGGGGACTTCGATGCCGACCGTCGCCCGGCCTGGGATGCGGTCGATCCGGACCGAGGATGTCCGCAGCGCCAGGGCAAGGTCTTCGGAGAGTTTTTGGACCGCGGAGATCTTGACGCCGGAGGCCAGCCGGAACTCATATGTGGTTACCACCGGTCCGGTTCGGATGTTGACCACCTCGCCCCGGACCTTGAACTCCTGACACTTGGCCGTCAAAAGCCGGCCGATTTCCATCAGGGCCGTGGAGTCCCGCTCGACCTCATCGTCCTGGGCCTCAAGGAAAGACGGCCGAGGCAAATCGTAGGTGTCCAGGTCTTCGACGAAGTCGAACTCCTCTTGGATTTGGATCTTCGGTTCGGTTGCGGGGGCTTTTCTCTGGCCGGCCTTCTGAGTCTTCGATCTCTTTGCACTGGAGGTTGGGGGTCGCCGTGCCGTCCTCTGACCTTGGTCGACCTTGAGAGACATACCACCTGCAGAGGATGGCTGATCCACGAGGTCGTCCTCCCGACCGGCGCCCCCCTTGCGGCGATTGATCCGAATACTCCCCTTGCCCTTGAGTTCCTTGACTGTAATCGACCCAGGCCCCGGGTAGTCCTCGGTCAGGCGTTCGTGCTGTCGGGTGAGGACGGCTCGTCGGTCCTCGTCTTCTTGCTGTTGGCGCCGTTGTTCGTCTTTGAGTTTTCGACGCCGTCCCAACCGGTCGGCCAGTTGGCGATGGATGCCGTCGGCGCCTCGCTCTACCGATACGCCGGAAACCAACAAGAGTCCGACGATGACGAAGAACATCAGGATGACCACCCGTCCCACCGGCCCGGCCAGGCCGCCCAGCAGATCGCCGGCAGCGTGGCCGACCAGGCCCCCGCACGACAGGGCGCCTCCTCGAAAGGAAAGCTCGGAACAGATCAGGCCTACCAACCCGGGAACGGACAGCAGGACCAGCAACCAGCCGATGCCGACCCACCTGAGACTTTCCGGAACCTGCTGACGAAGCAGGGACCACCCGAGGATCGCGGCGAGGATGGGGAGGAGGACGGCGGATACGCCGAAAACGCCCAAGAGGGATGCCGACAGACTGGCCCCGAGCCATCCGACCAGGTTCTGGGGCGTATCGTGAGAGGTTTGAGTGCGAAAGGGGCTGGGGTCCATGGGGGAGTGGCTGAGCAGGGCCGCCGCCATCAGTACGGCGCCGAGGATCAGGGCCACCGCTGCAATCTCCCGAAGCGTGCGCTCGGTCATGGTGTCCCCGTCGCGACGGGTCCATGGGGGAGAGATGATTCCGGACAGTACCGCATTCCCTGAATTCTAGCACCGTGAGTGGGAATTGAGATCATCGCGAGTGGCCGCTGCCCTTCCCATATTCGACGAGATTACGATCGCCGACAGCTCGAGTCACCCGACCCTGGGCCAGATGTTGCTCACCAACGTCCGGCCCCGGTTCGGTGAGACCATAGCCCAGCCGGCGTATATGTCAGGTGCTGCGGCCTATTTCTGAGGTGCCGGGCATCGCCACCCGGTACTGCTCGAGAATCGGCGTCGCCACCTGTTTTGACCGTCTGCTCAATGTATGAGATGGTGAGGCTGAGCGGTGGAGAGCACCGCTGTTGGAGGTACGAGTGGATCACCAAACTCTCGTAGGGGTCTTGATGGACCCCAGTTTTTATGCCCATCCCGTTGATCGGGTCGACTATCTTCAAACCCACATCTCGTCGATCTTTCTCACGGGCGATTACGCATACAAGTTGAAAAAGCCGGTCGATTTCGGGTTTCTCGATTTTACGACGCCGGAGAAGAGGCGTATCAACTGTGAGGCCGAGGTTGAATTGAATCGACGTCTCGCACCGGCGGTCTACTTGCGGGTTGCGCCCATCGGCCTCGTCGACGGCAAGCCTGTATTCGACGGTCCGGGCGAGGCAATCGACTCGCTCGTCGTCATGCGCCAGATGGACAATGATCGACTCGGTCCAGCGGTGCTCGCCCGGGGCGAACTTGACGAGGCCAAGATTGACTCTCTCGTCGAGGTTCTCGTGCCCTTCTACGAGTCGGCCCGCACTGGCGACGGCATCGACCAGTACGGCACGATCGAATCGGTGAAGTTCAACACTGACGAGAACTTCGCCCAGACCGAGGTTTTTGTCGGGCAGGCGATCACCAAGCAACAATTCGAGGAGGTCCGCGATCGGACGAACGCGTTCTTTGAAACCAACAAAGGCCTCTTCGAACGCCGAATCGCTCAGGGCCGGATTCGCGAGAGTCATGGTGACCTCCACCTCGGCAATGTTTTTTTTGAGCCCGGACGGCCGGTCATATTCGATTGCATCGAGTTCAACGAGCGCTTCCGATGTGGCGATATTGCCGTTGATCTCGCCTTCCTCGCCATGGACCTCGACTTTCAAGGCAGACCTGAATTGGCGCAACGCCTCGTCGGAAGTTATATCGAGCGCTCCGGCGATATCGAGTTGCGGCTGCTCCTTGATTTCTATCGCACCTATCGGGCTTACGTCCGTGGCAAGATTGCCTGTTTTACTTCGAGCGACCCCGCGCTTGAGTTGAGAGCCAAGGAACAACACCTGCAGTTGGCGAGCCGCTACTTTTCCCTCGCCCACGCCTATGCCGCGAATCTCTGAAACCTCAGCATCGATCGGAGGCATCAACCGATGAGAGAGCCGTTTGTCGCGTACATTGAAGAGGAAGTAGGGGCCGACAGCGTCCTGATCACCTGCGGCCTGCCGGCCACGAACAAGACCGAAACCACCGAGGTCATCGCCCGGCTCAAAGGGCACAAGATTCTGAGGACGGATTTCCTGCGTCTCGAGGTGCTGAAGGACGAAGACATCTTCGACGAGAAGGTCGCCGCGAACATGGACAAGCGGCGCCTTGTCTATGATGAGATGTTCAGGCGTGCCGACCAGTCGGCCGCGAGTGGGCAGGGCGTCATCCTCGACGCGACATTCGTGACCCTGGCCCTGCGCAAACGAGCCGCCAAGGTTGCGGCGACGCATAAGCGCCCCTTTTTCATTCAGCAGACCTCGTGTGCCGAAGAATTCTCGCTCGCCAAGATCGCCAGGCGCAGCCGTGAGAACTACGAGTCCAACGCATTGTCACCGGTCGCCTATTTCAACAATGTCAAGAAGTTTGAAGAGATCGACCTCGACACCCTCAAGGTGGAGTTTCCCGATCTCGACATCGTCCACATCGTCGTCGACACCAATTCGGACGACGAGAACGAATGGTACGTCATTGATCGTAATGACCGGTAGCCAAGCCATGCCGCGGGCGGCGATCGGGCGGGTTGGGGCGGGTTAACCGGCGTCCCTCTCCGGTGGCGGTTCTTTCGGCTTGAGTCCTATCCAGAGTGCTGCCGTGAGCATCAGGCGTTCGGCCGAGGATAGTTCGGTGCGCTCCTCGATGGCGGTTCTTGCCAACCCCGGATAATCGGTGATGATGCCGTCGACCCCCCGGCTCATCATCCGGTGCATGTTGAGTTTGTCGTTGACGGTCCATACAAAGACCTCCTTGCCGGCGGTGTGGGCGTGGCGTACGAAACCCGGACTGGCGATTCCGATATGAACGGCGAGGAAATCCGCGTCTGAGGTTGTCAGGTCGCCGACGGCTTTGGCAGTCAGAAGTCCGACGGTCCAGCCGGGCCGCATAGTTTTCATCGTTGAAACGATGTCCGAGACGAGGGACATCAAAACGATCTCGTCCTCCATCCCCATCCTCTCGACGATGTCCGCGACCCTCTCCTCGAGGCGCTCGTTGTGGCCGTAGTACTTGAGTTCGATGTCGACCATCGCCCGCCCCTTGCACAGTTCGAGCACCTGCTCGAGGGTGGGAACCCGCTGGCCGGTGAAATCGGGGCCGTACCAGCTGCCGACGTCGACTTCGAGAATCTCCTCGTAGGTAGCTTCCCAGATCTTGAGAGGGGAGCGACCAACCCTCATGAGGTCGCTGTCGTGCACGACAACGATCTCGCCGTCTGCGGTCTCCTGGACGTCAATCTCGACCATGTCCGCACCGTGTTCGACCGCCAACTCAATCGACGCGAGGGTATTCTCCGGTGCGCTTCCAGCGGCCCCGCGGTGGGCGATGACCAAAACGTCGTCGTCGAACCGCACGGTTTCCATGAAGAGAGAGCCTGCGACGGCCGCAAGAACACCGGCCAGGACGAGACCGGCGAGCACCCACTTGATTGAGATTCTCCGTCGTTGGCTGGTCGCCAAGTTCTCGGCAGCAGCCTGGCCTGACAGCTGCGCGTCGGGAGAGCTGCCGAGAGCGCTGTACAGGCGAACGATCAGCAACGCGAACATCGATTCGTTGATCAGCGTCACCACGAGGTTGAGGAGTGCCCAAAGCAGGAGGAAAAAACCCATGACGATAACCAGCAATGCCATGGAGTCGGCAAAGGAGGGTACGGCCCAGCGGCCCAGGGTGCCGACAATCGCCAGCGGCGCCGCAGACAGGAGTGCCCCAGCCGCGCCCCATGCCACAAGGGTGAATCCGACGATCAGCTTGTGGCCTGCGGTCCGTTCGGCACTCGTTGTCAGCGCCTCTGCCGGACTGAGGTCCTCGAAGAGCATCAACGGTAGGGCGAAAGCCCAGCTCAACAGGCGGCGAATGATCAGCACCGCCATCACAGCCACCAGGGCTAAGACAACGCCGGCTGCAAAGACAAATACCGGCGGCCGCTCGGCGAGGTAAAAATTGATGTCGTGCTCCCTGAGCAGCAACCAGTAGGCGAGACCGCTCGCGGTGAGGAAAGGCGCCGCAATCAGTAACACCTGCACCAGAATACGGAGCGCCAGCCTGACCACCGACGACGCCTGCCGTGCGCCGTACCAGAGGGCGTCGATGGTGCGGATATGGAGATCTTGGGTCTCCCCGAAACCGATCGCCATCAGGCAGGCCTGTTCCAGGGTGAGAATCGCCAGGCTGACCGCACCTACCACGACCAGAGCCGCAAGGCCCACAGGGCTCAGGAAAAAGAACAGAATGTCCTGGTCGGCCAGGACGGAGCTTCCCCTGGTCGACATGAAAAACTTGAGGGCGAGGCCCACGACAGGCGTGAGCACGACCAATGCGATGATCTTGTAGATCACGTCGGTGGCCAGCAGCCGCGGCCACGCCTTGAGGAAGTCCTTGAAAGCGTTTTGGAAGACGTTCATCGCTCGAGGTGGCATCATCCCTGCCCTTGGTCCGCCAAGATTTTGAGAAAAAAGATCAACTCAGTCCGACCTGCTGTGGCCCACTGTTCCCGACGACCTCAGCCAGCCGGACCCAGTCTGCGAGATCGAGGGTTCCGGGACGGGCGCCGGGGTCGAGGCCGCTGCGCTCGATTTGGTTCAGGTCCACAAGGGGTTTCAGGGCGTTGGGCAGTGTCTTTCGTGCCCGGTTCAAGCCGTGGGAGGCCAGGTAGAAGGCGGCCTTGAGTTCCTTCTCGGAGAACTTCGGGGGCCGCAGGTCGACGACTGCTACGGTCGAGTGGACCTTCGGACGCGGCCGAAAGGCGTCCGGGGGGACGTCGAACGCCACTGTGGCCTCAGCATAGGCCGCCCGCTCAAGGGCCAGCAGGCCGTGACCGGATCCCGAGGGTTCTGCCACCAGGCGGTCTACGACCTCGGACTGGAGCATGACGACGATGCGTGTCACCAGGTCGTGGCGGGGCAGGAACCGCCTGAGGATGGCGGTTCCCACAGAATAGGGAAGGTTGGCGGCGATCTGCCACGGCTTCTCGGCCGCGAGGAGTGGGTCCAGAGGTTCGTTGAGGGCGTCGCTCGACCTGATCTCCAGCGTTGTACCGATATATTTTGCCTGCAAGGAAGGAATCAAACCGACGTCGACTTCCAGGGCCAGTACGCGGTCGAAGCGCTCGAGGAGGGGCCCGGTCAGCGCCCCTCTGCCCGGACCGATCTCCAGGACCCTCGGCGGGGTCGGTTTCGTCAGAGTGGCGATACGCTCGATGACCCGCTGGTCGACGAGGAAGTGTTGCCCCAGTTGCCGCCTTTTCGGACGTCCCATCAGCGGTTACACGCCTCGACCAGCGGTCGGACGAAGGCCTCGATTGCCGGCGCCAGGTCGTCACTGTCGCCTACCGACGCTATTTGGTTGACGATGGCCGAACCGACGACCACTCCGTCGGCCCAGTGAGCCACCTGGCGGACCTGGTCGGCGTCACTGATGCCGAAGCCGACAGCGATGGGGAGCTTCGAGCCCTTTTGAACCTGGGCGATCAGGGGTTGCAACTCCGGGTCGAGTTGGCGTTGCGCCCCGGTGACGCCCGTTCGGGACACCAGGTACAAGAAGCCGCTTCCGGCCTTGGAGATCGCCTTGATCCGCGCCTTGCCCGAGGTCGGTGTCACCAGGAGGATCGGGTCGATATCGGCCGCGACCAGGGTGGGTGAAAACCGCGGCAACTCCTCGGCCGGGACATCGGTGAAGAGGATGCCGTCGATGCCCGATTCGGCCGCCGCCGATCCGAATGCCTCGAGCCCGAACTGCATGACGGGGTTGGCGTAGGTGAAGAGCACGATGGGAATGTCCGAACGGCTTCGAACATCCATCGCCAGGTCCAGGATGCCCTTCAGGGTCGTTCCAGAAGCCAGCGCACGGTCGGCCGCCTTCTGATTGGTCGGGCCGTCGGCGATCGGGTCTGAGAAGGGGACGCCCAGTTCGATGATGTCGGCGCCGGCTCGTTCCAGGACCTCAATGACCTCAGCGGTCCGATTCAAGGATGGATCGCCGGCGGTGATATAGGGGATGAAGGCTGCCCGGCCTTCGTTTCGTGCCGTCTTGAAGGTCTGTTCGAGGCGGCTCATGACGCACCGTCCAATCGGGCCACTTCGTCCATGTCCTTATCCCCCCGGCCGGAGAGGTTGATCAGGATCCGGGCCTTGAGAGGCATCGCCGGCGCCACCTGAAGGGCGTAGGCGACCGCATGGGCACTTTCGAGCGCCGGCACGATCCCTTCGGTCCGGGCGAGGAGTTTGAATGCAGCTACGGCCTCGTCATCCGAAACCCGCACATAGCTGACCCGCCCCCTGACCTCCCAATCGGCGTGCTCCGGCCCAACGGCGGGATAGTCCAGTCCGGCGGACACGGAGTGCGTTCCCAGAATCTGGCCGTCGGGATCCTGCAGGACGCGGGTCAGGGTGCCGTGGAGCACACCAGGTTTGCCGTCTTCAGTGAATCGCGCCGCGTGCTCTCCGGGGGCCGAACCTCTGCCGCCGGCCTCGACCCCCACCAGACGAACCTGGTCAAAGGGCACGAAGGCCGAAAAGATCCCGGCAGCGTTGGAGCCCCCACCGACGCATGCGATCACCAGATCGGGGAGGGAGCGGGTCGCCTCCCGAATCTGTGCGAAGGCCTCAGTTCCGATCACGGACTGGAAGTCGCGGATCATCACAGGGTAGGGATGGGGTCCCAGCACAGATCCGAGGATGTAGTGGGTCGTGCGGACGTGGGTCACCCAGTCCCGCAGCGCCTCGTTGATCGCGTCTTTCAGGGTTCTGCTGCCGCTTTCCACGGCGACGACCTCCGCCCCGAGCCACTGCATTCGACGGACGTTGGACTCTTGCCGACGCATGTCTTCCGAACCCATGTAGATCCTGCAGTCCAGACCGAGGAGGGCTGCGGCGGTCGCCACCGCAACGCCATGTTGGCCGGCCCCGGTTTCGGCGATCACCCGGTGTTTTTCCATCTCTCGTGCCAGGAGGGCCTGCCCGATGGCGTTGTTGATCTTGTGGGATCCGGTGTGACAGAGGTCTTCACGCTTGAACCAGATCTGGGCGCCGCCCAGCGTTGCCGCCAACCGCCGCGCGGGATAGAGGGGTGTTGGGCGCCCGACGTAGCGTTCCAGCAGCTCTTTGAGGCGGTTTCGGAAACCCCGGTCCTTTCCGGCCTTGAGCCAGGTGGTCTCCAACTGTTCCAGCGGGACCATCAGTGTCTCCGGTACGAACCGGCCGCCGAAGTCGCCGAAGTAGCCACGCTCGTCAGGTTGTTTCTTCATCATGCCTCCAGCCACGCTTGGGTGGTTTTCCATTGTACCGGGAGATCAAGGAGTGGGGGAGAGGATGAAGAATGAAATGCCGGGTTAGGATGAGACGAGATCGGCGTGACTGTGACGCCGAGAAGGGGGACTTATGCCCGGTTGGCTCAAGTGGACGTTGATAGGGTGCGGATCGATAGTTTTGGTGGTCGTGATTGGGATGGTTGGATGCGTCGTCTGGTTGGGCAGCGGTCCCGAGAGCGGCGTCAAATTCGGCAACGAAATGGACCAGTACGCTCTGGACTATCTCGAAGAGCACCGCCTGTTGGACGAAGGTGAAGTCGTCAAGGCATACTACGATGCGACGATCTCGATGGATGGTACCGAGGCTGCAATCCTCACCGATCGCAGAGTGTTATACCACCGGTCGGGTTCAACGATCGAAGTGGCTCTTGAGGACATCGTGGAGGTCGATTTCCGTGACGAGGGTTTGGTCGGTGATGTCATCGAGATCGTCGACAGTCGGGGCGACGCGCTGCGGGTCGAAATCGCACCTCTGAATGACGGGGCAGCTTTTTTCAGGGCACTCGAGCGGGCTCGGGCGGCTTTGGCGCCTGCCGACCCGGTCGATGCAGAGACCGAACCAAACGATCCTCTGTGACCCGGTTCACCGTTGTCGCAGCCGTAATCTCCGACGACGAGGGCAGGATTCTGCTGGCACGCCGGCCGGAGGGAACACACATGGCCGGACTCTGGGAGTTTCCCGGCGGCAAGGTCGAGGACGGCGAACCTTTCTCGGATGCGTTGGCCCGAGAACTGGACGAAGAGTTGGGGATTGAGGTCGAGATTGGGCGACCGGTGACGTTCGCGATCCACGCCGAACCCGAGTTGGAGATCCTCCTGCTGTTTTTCTCGGCTTCGATCTCCGATGGTGTGCCGACCTCCCGCGAAGGACAGGAAATCAAATGGGTTCGACCGGACGAGTTGAAATATTTTCAAATGCCTCCGGCCGATGACGAGGTGGTTGAGATGTTGGTCAGTCGTCCTTACCGGACAATGGTGGGCCAAGGCCCACCCTACCCTTGATCGGTTCGCGGTAGGGTGGGCCTTGGCCCACCGACGTTTCAGCCGGCAGCTGTCCCTCGACAGTGCCTAGTGTAGTGCGCCCGAGATTCCTACCATCTCCTGACGGCCCTCCACACCGCTGGCTTCGTTGCTCCTCCTTGAAGTAGCCCAGCTACGACTGCGTTGTCGCGCCTCGTCAGCGGCGCGGATGACTCGCCAGCCAATGG
>DAOWGJ010000043.1 GCA_030637505.1 Holophagae bacterium | reverse complement strand
CCTAGTGATTAAGAGTCACTTGCTCTGCCAATTGAGCTAACGGCCCACAACCGGCGACACTGTACAGGAGAACGCTGTGACTGACAAGGCGCAATGAGCTTGCATCGTATTGCTTGCCAGGGTCGTTGCGATGGCCGATGACGGAGAATTGGGCAATCCGCTCCACGCCACGGCCCTTCAGAATCCTCTAATTCAACCTCACCTCTACCGGTGCACTAAATGCTTGATCTCCGATTGTCCGAGGGGGCTCTCAGCAGTGACAACGACCGCAGAGGTTCCGCCATTGAAATCCGGGAGGGTCGCTCGCGCAATGAAGACCCCGTTGGAATCGGTTTCCCCTTCCGCCATCTGGAGCCGGCGAGGTTCTGCGGTCGATTTGAACAGGACGCTGACCTTGACTCCAGCCTGCGGTGCATTGTCCTGGGAATCAACGGCGACGATCCGGATCTCTGTCTCCGACCCGTAGACAAAGTCCTTCTCCCCGGACGAGCTGAGGATCAGGTGTGCCTTCCCTCGTTGGGCCTTGAGGTAGTCCAGAATGACCTCATCCAGTGACGGTTCACCTGCGGCTGGAGATGCTCCGGTGTCAGTGGGCCCCGGTCGGTCTTGAGCTGCCCCTCCAACCAACTGAGAAAGCCGCCCTCGGCGGATGGCCTCCGCCAGCGTTCGGTGCTGGCGCTCCATCAATGTGGCAACCTCTTTGTCGTCGGCATCTTGGAGGACCAAGTGATCGTATGCCGTTTTCTTCGAGTAGAGAATCTCGCCCTTGGCGTACACCAACGACTCGATCTGCGGGTTGGACCTACCCTTGTCCTCCGTCTGGACGTGGTAAGTCGTGCCGCCATAATTGATGTCAGTGTTATAGCCGGTTAGAACCACCTCAGAACTCCAGTCAATCCAGCGCCAAGGCTACACTTGACCGGCACGGCGGTCAATTGGCCCGCATACAATGGTCTGATGAACCCACTCAACGTCCTTTTTGTCTGCTATGCCAACACGTGCCGCTCGCCGATGGCCGAATCGGTCATGAAAACGATCGGCGGACCATCGGTCGAGGTCGTCTCCGCCGGACTTCATCCTACAGGCCGCGTGGCCGAACTCTCTCTGGAAACACTGCTCTCTCACGGATATTCGGTGGCAGGTTTGTCATCGAAAGGTTTCGAGGCAATTGATCTCGATTCAATCGACGTTGTGATCAGCTTGATGGGCGAATCCGGTCTGGCTGCACTGCCGTGCCGGTTGACGGCCGAAAAAATTGCCTGGTCGATCCGTGATCCCTACGGCGAAGACGACGATGCCTACATCTCTACGATCAACACCCTTGAACGAAAGATTCGCATTTTTTGCGAAGACCATGGCCTTGGAGCCTCAAGAGAGAGCCGTCCTTAAACGAAACTCTGGATCGCTTCATCCATGTCGCTATAGACATCGAAGACCGTGATCAGTTGCGTGACCTGCAAGATGTCATTAATTTTCTTGGAAAGGTTGACCAGCGTTAGCTGGGCCCCTCTGTTCTTTGCCGAGGTATAGGACGCCACCATCTCTCCGATGCCGGAAGAGTCGATAGCCGTGATGCCGGCGAGATCCAAGAGGATCTTGGTGTGACCGGCCTCCAGGCTTTCGGTGATCACCTCTCGCAACATCACGTCACCGGCCCCAATGGTGATCTTGCCGGAAAGGGAAATGATACGCACGTCGTCTGCGTCTCGGATCTGCTGTTTCATATTCTTCACTCCTTAGTTGGTCTCGGTGTTAATCTCCGATTCATACACACCATGGTACCTCCGCCCGGCCCTCGACGGAAGACAACCTCGTCCATGAATCGCCTCATATAAAAGATCCCTCGCCCGCAGGGCTTGAGAAGGTTTTCGGCGTCTCTGGGATCGGGAATAACGGCCGGATCGAAACCGTCACCCTGATCAACGACCGTGATGGATAGATGATCGGCCCTGACGCGATAGTCTACTCTGACCAACTCTTCGGGCCGTCCGTGGTGACCGTGGCGGATGGCGTTGGCGACCGCCTCACGAAGCGCCGTCAAGGCCCAATACGCCTCATCACCGCCGACCTCAACTTCTCCCAGAAGATCCAGCAGGGCTCGTTCGGCGATCTCGATACTCTCGAAACGGCTCTCGAGGCTCAGGGTCGCCCACATACGCAACCCAAGTTAATCAGGAGTCCCGACTGACGTCATCGACGGGCTCGACCATCTGCAGCACCCACTGGTGAAAGGCCTCTTCGGCCTTCTCGACGGGGATTGCCAGGATCTCCGGCAACTCGTAGGAATGAAAGGCCCGAATGGCCTCGGAGACGCCGTCGAAGTTCCGTTTGGGTGTTTTGACCAACAGGAGATACTCGGTGTCTTCACATACCTTGCCCTTCCACCGGTAAATCGAGCGGAGGCACGGAATGATGTTGACACAGGTGGCCAAGCGCCGGTCAATCAGCTCTTCGGAGATCTCTACCGCCTGTTGCTCGGTACCAACCGACGTCAGGATAATGGTCAGGGCTTCCAAATCACTCATAATGAAACGCTATCGTGATTCCCCCCGGGCGTCAAGGGCACGGCGGCTGAGCCGTAAGCCTGAGCTGGATCTCGTTGCCATTCCCGATGTCAGAGTTCCTCAACTCGGGCCCCAGAATAGGCTGAGAGTGCCGGAGAAATCCGGTACACTGATCGGCATTGACATGATTCGTCTCAAGAGTCTCACGAAGACGTTTGATGGACGCAGAATTCTGCGGGAGATCGATCTCCAAGTCGATGCCGGTGAGTTTATCTTCCTCACCGGTGTGTCCGGTGCGGGGAAGAGCACCTTGCTGAAGCTTCTCTATGCAGCCGAAAGGCCGTCCGAAGGAGGCGTTTGGGTGGCGGGCCAGCGTGTCGACCAGCTATCCCGTCACAAGTTGGCGTTGCTTCGCCGTAAGATCGGTGTAATTTTCCAGGATTTCAAGCTCCTCCGGCACAAGACAGTTCTGGAAAACGTCACCTTTGTTCTCCGTTTCCACGGATTGGGGGCCCGGGAGGCTCACCGCCGGGCGTACCAGGTTCTCAAGCGGTTGGGCCTTCACCATCGTCAGTCTGCCCTGCCCGAGGTGCTGTCGGGAGGAGAACAGCAGCGCGTGGCGATTGCCAGGGCCCTGGCCTATCAACCGCGTCTGATTCTCGCGGACGAACCGACGGGCAATCTGGATGCCGATCTTGCTGGAGAGCTCCTGAGTTTGTTGTGCGACATTAACTATCAAGGGGCCACCATCATGGTGGCCACCCACGATCACGCTCTTTTGGAGGCGATGCCTGCCAGGACCCTGGTTCTGCATCAAGGCCGGATCGAGTACGACGGGAGTTGGCCCCCTTGATGGCGCATGCCCTGGAAGAAGGCCTGGCCCTTTTGCGGCGCCGGGGAACCGTCAGCGCGGTCCTGGCGCTGTCCTTGGCCGTGCCTCTGTCGCTGGCCGGATTCACCACCAGCCTGGGTCTGTGGTCTCGGCCATTTGTGGCCCTTGAAAACAAGGCATCGGTGGTCAGGGTTCTTCTCCATCCAAGAATGGACGCCGGGCAACGGCGGAACTGGATCAACGAACAGGCCCGCCTCCACCAGGACTGGACCCTGTCCGAGGTCGACCGGGAAGCATTGGAAGAACGGCTCAAGGTGTGGTTCCCCTATCTCGAGGACCTCCTCGAGGGCGAGAACGCAATCGAGCTACCGACCCTGGTCGAAGTGAAGGCCGGGGTTCCCGAAGAAGTCTCGGTTCTGACCGAGGGCCCGGCCGTGATCGCCGTCGGGCCGACTTCGTCTATCGACCGGGTTCTTGGGCTGGTGGCGCGAACGGCGACCTGGCTCCTGGGTTGCATCAGCGCAATTCTGCTGGCGTCGGCATTTTCGCTGGTGGCAACGTGGATCCACCTGGAGGTCTACCGTCATGCCGACGAGATCACGATCATGCGCTTGGTGGGAGCGACTGAGAGCGCCATCAGGAGTCCCTTTGTGGTGGCCGCCCTGATTCCGGGCATTTGTGCCGGATTTGCGGCCTCCGTGGGAACCTGGTATCTGGTCCGCATGGTTGCGGTGGCTGCCGAGGCGGTAGGCCTGAGTCCGCCGGCCTTCCCCGTTTGGCTGCCGGCAGTCGAGATCGGGATCGGTGTGATTCTTCCGGTCGTTGCGGCCCTGCTCACGATGGCCCGCCACGCCAGGGTCGGTGACGCGGAATAAGAGCAAACCCTGTGGCGACACAAAAAAAGGCGCCCCGGAGGGCGCCGTAATTCGAAAGCAAAAAACTCACTGTTCGCGGAGCTTCTCGAGGTGTTCCCTCAGGTCCTTGGCTTCTTCGATTTCTCCGATCGCCTCAAGCGCCTGGATCTGTTGTTCGAGCGCGAGGAGTTTTCGTTGGTATGCCGCCTGTTCCGCTGCCGCGGCCACGTTCTGGGCGGCCTTCTCCTTCTTGTCCTCGACTGATTTGACCATCTTGGAATTCCCGGCATTCTTATATGCGGTGACGGCCTTGTCGTACTGTTTGGTTTTGTCGTAAACGAAACCCATCTGGTTGTACACCTGGGTCCGCATTTTTCCACTGACACCGATCTTCAGTACCTGCTGCAAATCAGTGATGGCGGCGCTGTACTGGCCTAGATTGGTGTTGCACTGGGAGTGGTAGAAATGCACCAGGGCATTTTGGGCCTGCTTGGATCGGGCCCGGTCAAACCAGCCAAGCGCCTTTCGGTAGTCCTTGGCGCCCAGTCGGGCCTCCCCGGCCAAGAGGAAATTGTCGAAGGTGGGTGAGGAGGAGGCCAGTTTTTCGGCGATGATGGCGCCTTGAGAGTAGTAGCTGTCTTTCTGCGAACCGGTGGCGCGCCGACCGGCGGAGATTGCTGTTTTGGCCGCCGAGCTGCCGCTCTTGGTATCCGACGGCTTCAAATCGTAGGCTTTCTTGAACGCGGTGAAGGCCTTGGGGTAGTTCTCTTCTTTGCTGTAGGCATAGCCGAGGGTGTAGAACATGTCCGCATTCTTCGGGGTGGCCTTGACCTGGGCCTCCAATACACTGATCGCCTCTCCGGGGAATCCGGCCTTGATCGCCGCGTTGGCGAAGGCTGGGGCATAACTCTGGCGGGCCCTGGTGTCCAGATCGGCGTAGCGGACCTTCTTGAGGGTCAAATAGGCGTCATTGTGCTGATTGGCCTGGATCAGAGTCTGGCCGAGCGCGATTGCGTAGGACGCATTACTCGGGTCAAGCTCGGCGGCCTTTCGGAGACTGGCCAGGGCCCTGGATGTCTGCTTGGCTCCCCGCAGAGAGACTCCGAGCATGTAGTGGCTGCCGGCGTGGTCGGGGCTCTGCTCCACGACCTTCTGAAACTCCTGCACGGCTTTTGTGTATTCTCGGGCCTTGTAGGCCTCGACCCCTGCGTTGTAGTCGGCTCCAGCGGGCAGGGCCACCGCGAGGAGCAGGACTCCGGCGCCTAACTTGGCGCCGAGGTGGAATCTTGAGTGAATCATGAACGCCTCCTTGAGGTTCAGGATGAACCGTCGTCAATTCCACCGAGCAGGGGGCGAACCTGCTCGTCAAACATTGCTGCAATTTCAGCGCCCTTGAGCAGGGAAATGGCCTTGGAATTTTGTGCCACCATTTCCCGAATTACGCCAAGGTCTCCACCTCGTTCGATCGAGGTGCACGCGCCGGCATATTGTTTTTCGATAGTCTTCTCGCCGCCTAAACCGACGACGTCAACGGCGACCGTGCGGATCTTTTCCGCCAGACCGAGAAGCGTAATCGGGCTGGGTCCAGCCTTGAAACCGCCCTCGTCCTGTTTCTCCTGCGGGTCTCTCAGGGCGACAAGACCCGAGGTGATCATTCCGAAGAGGAGCTTCGAGACGTCGAAGGCGGACCACCGGAGGATGGAGGCCACTTCCTCAATTGACCGGTTCCCGTCGACGTGGGTGACCAGAATCCACTCCTGAGGACTGAGCGTGACTTGATCCTGGCCATCCCTAGGAGAGAAGAACGGCACCAAGTCGAGTGAGGGAATCCTCCGAGACAGAACACGCCACTCATCCAGACGCCGGGCCGCCTCCATCATCAGATTCGCATTGGAGCGCTGCACGGTGACCTCGGTCGAGGTTTCCCCCGGAGTGAAGGAAAAATCCCCATTGGACCAGATGGCCATCTCATAGACGGCCTGTTCCCCACGGAGATTTCCAATGACGGCGTCGATGATCTGGCCGTCTTTGAGAAAAATCTGTCCTTGGTCATCCCCATTGACCAGATGGAACGCTCCGGTCTTTCCGGACACGCTCACCAGCTGGATAACATCCGGCAGGGAGAGTTCTGAGAGTGAGCCTTGCAGAGCCATAGAATTCCTGGGCTTCCCGTTCCCCTTACTGCAGGTTGAACCGAACGGTCAGGATGTAGAGAACCTCGACCGGTCTCCCGTTGAGTGTCGATGCTTTGAAGGTCCACTTCCTTACGGCTGATTCTGCGGCTTCGGTCAGACCCAGCGGAAGACCCCTGAGTACGTTGATGTTGGTCACCCTCCCGGATTTGCCGATCGTACACTCCAACACCACGACCCCCTGAATTCGGGCTCTCCGTGCCGCTTCAGGGTAGAGAGGGTTGGGTCCGCTGAGGCGTTCCGGCTCAGTGATGTTGCCGCCGACGATGAAACGAACCGGCCCTTCCGGCTCCGGAGCAGGAGGCGCGTCGGGAACACCGAGAATCAGACTGTCGTCCGGAATGAAATCCAGGTCCTCCTCGGGATCTTCCTCGCGAATCGGCTCCGGCTCGTCCGGTGTCGGATCGGGAATCGGGACCTTCTTGGTCTTGGGCTTGGGAATCTGCTGCAGCTCCTTCTTCGGGGGCTGCTTGAATTTGACCTGTTTGACCACGTAGATCTTGGTCTTCTTCTGGTCGCGGTCTCCTGCGTCGCCGCCCCAGACCAAGAAGTTCCAATTCATGATAAAGAACACAGCATGCAGGACCATCGCGCTGATAAAGGCGATTCGAGCAAGTCTTGAATCCTGCGCTTCCTCCATCGCGATCATTTCAATCACTGTCTGGGGGAGTGCGGGGCTCTTCTGTGCCTCAGGTTGGGGAGTTGTAGTCATCCGAATACCCCCGATTATTGAACGATGCCCAGCATGGTCCAGATATTACTGATTTCGCGCTGGGTCGGAATTGAAATGGTTTCGATCTTGATCCCGCCGTCTTCGATCGGCGTTCTCAAAATGTCGAAGACGTAGATCATGTTGCCGTACGTCGCATCGGGATCGGTCCGCAGAATCACCGGTTTCTTCGGGTTTTGACGGAGTTTCTCCGCGATATAGGGCAGCAGCTCGTCGGCGATCTGTCCTCTGGCCATCAGGTTTCCGTCCAGTTGGAGGTCACCCCCGGGCTGCACGAAAACGTCAATCGAATCCTCTTGTTTGATCTCAGGCTGATCCCGGTTGTCTTCGGGAAGAGCGAAATCCAGCCCTCGAGTCGCTGAGAACACCGAGGTGACCATGAAGTAGATGATCAAGAGAAACGAGATGTCGGCCATGGAGCCGGTGAAGATCTCTGACTCGATCTCTCGCTTTTTATTTTTAAACACTCCCATGATCGCCCCCGTCAGCCGTCGACAGTTCTCTGGTCTGAGAGCAGGAAGATGACCTTCACCTTCGACTGTTTCAGAGCATCGAGAACCGCGTCGACTTTTTCGTAGTGCACATCCTCATCCGCCTTGATGATGAACTCCTTGGCGGGGTCCTGAGCAACCACGGTGGAGGCAAAGGTGATGACCTCCTCATAGGTGCTGACGGGCAAGGACATTTCTTCACCGGTGGAGACCCTGATTACTTCGCCGTCATTCGGGGAGGAGATCGAGATCACCGCGGCCTTTTTCGGGATATTCTTGCGCACCCAGGTTTCCGGAAGATCGACCTGAGTCCGGTCGACCTCAGTGTTGTAGGTCAGCACGAAGAAGACGATCAGCAGAAAGACGATGTCTGCCATCGACGCCGTGAAAATCTCACCGCCGCTCTTCTTCACTCTACCGCGGATGACTGCCATCGCGGCCTCCCTTCGTTCGTATCACTCTCACGCCTGGGGCGCGTCGGTGCCTTGGGTCGAGCTATACCGCTGACTGTCCATCTCGATGAAGGTCTCCATCAACATGTTGGTGGCGGTCTCGATGTCACGCACGAAGCGGGTGATCTTGGTGTTATACCAGTTGTAGGCCAGCTGGGCCGGAATGGCGACGATCAGGCCGGTTGCGGTCGTGATCAGCGCTTCCGAGATGCCGGATGCAACCGCGCCCGGGTTGGTCAGACCTTCGGCCGCGAGGGTTGCGAAGGACTTGATCATGCCGGTAACGGTCCCGAGGAAGCCCAACATCGGGGCGACGTTGGCCGTGGTGGCCAGGACGCCCATACGACGCTCAAGGCGGTCCAGCTCGTACATCGCGGCGTTTTCGATGGTCTTCTCGATATCGTCACGGGCGTGGCCGAAGCGCAGGAGACCGGCCTTCATCACCGAGGCCACCGGGCCGCGGCTCTGCTCACAGACCTTGATCGCCTCTTTGACATTACGATTGACCAGAAGAGCCTTGCGGATCTTGGTCAGGAACTCATTGACGTTGATTTTCGCCTTCGAAAAGACGATGTACCTTTCAATGATGAATGTCATTGCCAGGAGCGAGAAAAAGAGAAGGGGCCACATCATGGGTCCACCCTGGCGGAAATAGGTTGCGAGCGTTCCGAAGTGCACGATCTTCCTCCTACAAGTTTTCGAGTTCCCGGGTCTGGGCCTGCCCCAGAAATTCCCGAAGTTCGATTGTGACCTATCCCGGCTGGAGTCACAAGGGTGTTTCCGCCGGAATGGATCAATTTTTTATTAACTCACACCTTTCGTATGAAAGGCAGGGAATCCTAGCACGAGGATTTTCGACACGTCAAGGTGCCTCGAGGCGACGGTCCGGGCCCCGGCGTGTGTGGGTGATTTTGAAAAGGAAACTGAAGACCGTAGCCGGCGAGGCATTACGGCGATATTCGTCATCGAGTTATCTCTTTCGGATGCGGTTTGGCCGGATTTCATCAAGGTTGGACGTATGGGGTCCAGCGCAGATTGCCTTGATCGATACTGCAGGAACTGAGGATTTGAGTTTCCGGTTTCAGGTGTCCGGGCCGAGGTCACAGCCCCTGCCGGGGCCGGTGATGGATATGGGTCAGAGCAATGGCCATGGCGTCGGCCGCATCGTGGGGAGGCGCCTTGCGCAGGCCGAGGAGGCGGCTGACCATAAAGGCGACCTGTGCCTTTTCGGCCCGGCCATGACCGACGATCGACTTCTTGACCTCGGCCGGGGTGTAGTCCGTGACGCCGATCTCTGCGGACCCAAGGACCGAGAGGAGGACCCCTCTGGCTTCGGCCAAGACGACCGTCGATCGTGGATTCCGGCCGGTGAACGGTGTTTCGACGGCTGCGTGGTCCGGCTCGTATTCCTCGATGACCTTGGCGATTCTTTTCGCCAGATCGGCCAGCCGGGCGGGACGGTCATTACCCTTCGGCCTGATGACGCCGAAGTCATGCAGATGATACCGATTACCCTCGGCTGTCACAATCGCCCACCCGGTGGCGCTGGATCCAGGGTCGATGCCGATGACTCGGGGCTGATGAGCCAATGTCAGAGCGACTCCAGGATCGCCTCGTCGATATCGAAGTTGGCCCATACGTTCTGTACGTCGTCCTGGTCCTCGAAGGCTTCCATCAGGCGGATCATCTGCTGGGCCTTTTTGCCGTCGAGTTCGACGGTTGTCGATGGCTCCATGTCGAACTGGGCACCATCAACCGTAACGCCGGAAGCCTCCATCGCCTCTTTGACCTGGTGGAGTTCGTCCGGTGCGGTGAAGATCCGGAAGTACTCGGCATCCTCGGTGTCGAGGTCTTCGGCGCCGGCTTCCAAAGCCTGCTCCATCAACCAGTCCTCGTCGAGATCATCCGCACGGGCCACCAGGATCAGACCCTTGCGGGTGAAGAGCCAACTGACACTCCCGTTTTCCCCGAGGTTTCCGTT
Source organism: Holophagae bacterium (assembly GCA_030637505.1). Lineage (GTDB taxonomy): Bacteria > Acidobacteriota > Thermoanaerobaculia > Thermoanaerobaculales > Sulfomarinibacteraceae > DAOWGJ01. Next base: position 5,007 of record DAOWGJ010000043.1, on the reverse strand, counting down.
GTGTTTGGAGAAGAGGTGGCGGATCTCGGGAACGGTTCGATTTCGGTTGTCCGTCAGGCACTCGAGCATTACGGCGACCCCGCCTGGGCCATAGCCTTCGAACCGAACCTCCTCATAATTGACGCCTGGAAGTTCACCGGTGCCTCGTTGGATCGCGCGGCTCATGTTGTCGGAGGGCATGTTTGCGGCCTTTGCGGCAGCAACAGCGGCCCTCAGCCGCGGATTGCTTTCGATATCCCCGCCGCCCGCCCGGGCAGCGACCGTGATCTCGCGAATGATCTTGGTGAAGATCTTGGCCCGCTTGGCATCGGCCCGACCCTTTTTGTGCTTGATGGTGCTCCACTTGCTATGGCCTGACATTGCGCCTCCAAAACGCCGCTAGGATGAATGTACGGCCGATTGCCATGATTGAATCGGACCACCCTGAACAATAGCGTGTTGTCGCTTCGTTGTCGAAGATCCGCAGCGTTCTCGCGACAAAAAGTTACTTCGCGGAGGTGGGCGGTTGACTTCGCGGGCAGGTCGAACATAATAAACCTGGACTTTCTACCCAGTCCAACGCCTGAGGATGGTGACATGAGCGCGAATATTCTTCTTATCGAGTACGAACCGCGATACGTCGAGCGGGTTCAAGAGGCACTCAGCGGCCCCGGGTACGCCCTGGAGGTCGCCGGCAATATCGATGCTGCCGTTGAGGTCTGTGCGACCTTCGAGCCGCACGCGGTCATCATGACGTCCGTATTGCCGCGAATCAAAATCGAGGATGCCATCACACAGTTGAGGGCCCGCGCCGGTTTGCGGACGACGCCGGTTTTGATTCTGATGTCCGGCTACAGCGGTGAGGACGCCAAGGCGGATGCTGAACGATACGCTGCTCAGGACATCCTGGAACGGCCTTTTACGAAAGATGTGCTGCTCAAGCGTCTCGAGAAGATGCTCGATGAGGCCACGGACCCGGCGGCGACCCAGGCGATCCCGCAGGACATGCTCGAGGCGCTGCGGCGAAACGCCGGGACGAAAGACGAGAGTTTTACATCAGACGATTTGTTTGGCGATATTCTCTCCGATGTCGAAAACGGCGATGCGGAGGAGAAGGCTGATTCCAAAGACGTTCCTGCCAAGAAGCCCGTGACCGGTAAGGTCGACGACGTCTTGGCCGGGTTGATGGAGAGTGACAAAAAATCTCGTCCTGTCAGACGAGCTTCGGCGCCTTCCGAGACCGACGTCGACGCTATTCTCTCGAAAACACTGGCAGGCATGGATATTCAGCCCGTTCGCAAGCCCAAGACGAGCGAACCCCCGGCGGCCCCGAAAGCCCCGTCGGTATCCTCGCCGCCTGAGTCCAAGCCTGTGGCGGCACCGCCAGCATCGAGCGACCGCAAGGCAAAAAAGGTTCCGAAGTCTGCGAAGGCGGACGAGAATCAGTTCGGTCAATACATCCTCAAGGAACACATTGCGACCGGCGGCATGGCCGAGGTTTTCAAGGCACGGATGATGGGCATGGAGGGCTTCCAGAAAACAGTTGCCATCAAGCGCATCCTGCCGCACCTTACAGACAACGACGAGTTCGTTACGATGTTCGTCGACGAGGCGAAGCTGGCCGCACAATTGAACCACAAGAACATCATCCACATCTACGATCTGGGCAAGATCGAGCGGTCGTACTACATAGCGATGGAGTACATCGAGGGGCTTGATCTGCGTGCTTTGGTGAAACAATGCCGTGATCGTAAAGTGCATCCTCCGATCCCGATCTCGCTCCACATTGCGACGATGCTGGCATCGGCCCTGGACTACGCCCATCGAAAGCAGGACTTTGAGGATCGCGATCTCGGACTGGTCCACCGGGACGTCTCGCCACAAAACGTACTGATTTCCAATGACGGGGACATCAAGCTCTGTGATTTCGGGATTGCCAAAGCGGCTTCGAAGGCCTCGCATACCCGTGCGGGCGCCCTCAAGGGCAAGCTGCAGTACATGTCTCCCGAACAGGCCTGGGGCAAGAGCCTCGACCACCGGTCGGATATTTTCTCCCTGGGATTGGTGCTGTACGAGATGCTGACCGGTGACAAAGTCTTTGCCGGGGACTCTGAACTCTCCATTCTCGAACAGGTCCGAAATCCCAAAGTGACTCCGCCTTCCGAGATCAATCCGGATATTCCGGAAGATGTCGAAAAGGTTGTTCTCAGGGCTCTCGAACCCGATTCGGCCGATCGGTACCAGTCGGCCCGCGACTTCCAGGACGACCTCGAAGAGGTCATGCAGAAATATGGCTGGACGGTTGACTCAGCGGTATTGGCTCGTTTCATGCGGGAACTGGCCAAGGGAAAGAAGTTCTCGCCGATTGCCGGTCGGAAATTGTCGGCGAAAGAGCCTGCCAAGAAGACGGCCTCGGTCGAGGCGTCTCCGGCCGCAGCTGCGGCAGCACCCCCGGTCGAGTCAGTGCCTTCGGATACGGCCCCTGAGGATGGCAGCGAGCCGGTTGCCGTCGAGGATGTGGCCGCCATCGCCGACGCTTCGGATGGCGAGTCGTCCAATATGAAGTGGCTCCTGATTGGCGCCGCCGCGTTGGTGATCGTCGTTGGGGGTCTCTGGATGGTGATGAGGGGTGGCGGATCAGAGAGTCCACCCCGGAAGGCCGACACCTCGGTGGCTGCCGTTGTCGAAACCCCAACGGTGACGCCCGGCCTGATGACCGAGGAGGAGATGATCGAGGCTGCCGCACAGGCTGCGGTGCAAATGGTTGAGGAGAAGAGCGAGGAGATGCGGGAGCGGCTCGAGGAGGAATTCCCAACACCAACTCCGATTCCGCCGACGCCGACACCCGAGCCCACACCGACGCCTGAGCCGACGCCTGAGCCGACCCCGACCCCGGCACCGGTAGCTCCCGCGGCGACGGCGACTCCTATTCCACCGACCCCGACCCCGACTCCGATTCCGCCGACCCCGACTCCGACAGTTCGGGAAGGCGACATCGTCGAACCGGGCGGTCCCGGAGTCGTCCTGCCCTCGGTCATCGAAAAAGAAACCCCAACCTTTCCGCCCATGGCCCGGAAAATGCGGGCGGAGGGAACCGTGACTCTGGAAATCCTGGTTGGGACCAACGGCACCGTTGAGCAGATCAAGTTGCTCAACAGCAGTCGTCCGGGAGTCGGTTTCGAAAAATCCGCCGAAGATGCAGTGCGGAAGTGGAAGTACAAACCCGCCACCAAGAATGGTGTGAAAGTTCGAATGTGGATTCCAGTTCGAATTCCGTTCAGTGTCCGTTGATTGAATAGGAGGAGTGAATATGAGCCTTTCAGATGCCCAGAAGAAGTTTTACGAAGACGCCCTGCAACAGACCAAAGGTGAGATCGAAGAGCTTGAGGGCCAGATTCAGGAAGAGCTGGCCGCAGTGAAGGCGAAGATTTCGGATCTCCAGGGCGCCCAGAAAGCGGCCCGGCAGATGTATGACGCAGCCTGCATGCGGTTGGGGATCCCCAATGACCTCGAGGACGACAGCTCTCAGGGCTGAGAGGACGACCCGTCGATTTAAACCCCGGCTCCTCTGGCCGGGGTTTGACTGTGTCGCCGCCGGTGATACGGTGACGGGATGGAGTGAAGCATGAAAAAAGGACAGGGGGTCCCTCGGGGCCTGTGGATCAAATGCGAAAGATGCGGGGCGATTCTCTACCACAAAGAGGCGACCGCGAATTTGCACGTCTGTCCCAAATGCGACTATCACTTCAGGATGTCGGCCCATCAGCGGTTGGATTCCCTCTTCGACGGCGGCCGGTACAAGACCCTTTTCAATCGCATTCGATCGGCCGACCCACTGGAGTTTACGGACTCGAAGCCCTACAGGGACAGGATCAAGATCTATCAGAAGAAGGTCGGTCCACAGGATGCTGTCGTCGTTGGCCAGGGTGAGATCGATCGGAGTCAGACCATTGTCGCCGCGATGGAGTACGCCTTCATGGGCGGGTCGATGGGGTCTGCGGTCGGCGAGAAGATTGCGCTGGCTGGCGAGCGGTGTCTGGATCGTCGCCTGCCCCTGGTGATCGTTGCGTGTTCGGGCGGCGCAAGAATGCAGGAGGGGATTCTCTCCCTGATGCAGATGGCAAAGATTTCAGCGGTCCTGGCGCGGATGCGGGAAAAAAGGCTGCCCTTCATCTCGGTCCTGACTGATCCGACGACGGGTGGCGTCACGGCCAGCTTCGCCATGCAGGGTGACCTCAACATCGCCGAACCGGCCTCGTTGATCGGTTTTGCCGGGCCCAGGGTGATCGAGCAGACCATCCGGCAGACCCTACCAGAGGGTTTCCAGCGTTCCGAGTTCCTGCTGGAACACGGCATGCTTGATCGCATCGTTCATCGCCATGAGTTGAAATCGACCCTCGCCACATGCCTGGGTTACTTCCGTTAGCCCTTTCCTGTCGACGACCTGGGCGGATTCGCCCCAGCCTCGACCGACTGACCGAAGCGCTTCAGTGTTTGGGGAATCCACAGAACACATTTTCATCGGCTCTGCTGGTTGGGACCAATGGCAAGGGCTCGACTGCAGCGATGTTGGAGCGAGTCCTGTCTGCAGGGGGAGTCAAAACCGGTTTGGCGACCTCGCCCCATCTGGTTCAGGTCCATGAGCGAATTCGGGTAGACGGGTCTGAGATCGGCGACGACCGGTTGGCGGCGATTCTCGACAGACTTGAGGCCTACCCGGACTTGACCTTCTTCGAAACACTGACGGCAGCGGCCTTCTTGCACTTTGCTGAGAGTGGTGTTCAGATCGCCGTTCTCGAGGCGGGCATGGGTGGTCGCTGGGACGCCTCACGGGCGGCCGGGAGTGCCGTTGCGGGATTGACCAATATTGGAACGGATCATGGCCAGTGGCTGGGTAGACGGCCGGAGGAGATCGCGGATGATAAGGGCGCTGCACTGGCCGCTTCCGATCTCGGTGTCTACGGGCCACAAGTCGAGTCATGGGTCGTCAAGCGGTTGGCTCTACCTGGTGTGAGGGAGGCGTCGGTG
>DAOWGJ010000261.1 GCA_030637505.1 Holophagae bacterium | reverse complement strand
TGGCAGCGAATTGCATCAAAACGAAACTGACTGCGGGCCTTGAAGGACCCGCCTACAGATTCGAAGTCATTATGGTTCAGAGAGTTCAGTGTAGGCGCGTCCTTCAGGGCGTTCGGATGTGCAGCCCCCAACCGCCACTCAATACCGTCAACCTGATTCAAGGGGATAGGTATGGGTGGCTCTAAGTTTCTTGACGATCGATATCACGCTTCGTCATCCTACCCCAAAACTTTTTTCAAACTTCTTTTTCATCCACCAGCGCCGCCTTGAGCACATCATCGGCAGTGTCAGCGAAGATGAAGGTTGCCTTCTTGCGGGCAGATGCCGGCAGATCCACCAGGTCTCTCTGGTTTCGACGCGGCAGGAGAATCTCGGTGATGCCGGCCCTGAGAGCCGCCAGGACCTTGGCCTTGATACCGCCCACGGCCAGGACGTCACCGCGAAGCGTGATCTCGCCGGTCATGGCCAGGTCGTGTCGAACGGGGCGCCCTGCGGCCACGGAGAGAATCGCGGTCAGCATGGTGACGCCGGCCGAAGGACCGTCCTTGGGTACGGCGCCTTCGGGCACGTGGACGTGGATGTCGTGGGTGTCGAACCACTCGGGCTTCACACCCAGGGCTTCGGCGTGGGCCCGAGCTCGTGAGAGGGCGGCAGAGGCCGACTCCTTCATCACGTCGCCCAGGCTGCCGGTCAATTTGAGGTTGCCCTTTCCGGGCAAAGCCAGGGCTTCGATCAGCAGGACATCGCCCCCAAAGGTGGTGTAAGCCAGGCCGGTGGCTACGCCGATGCCGGCTTCGGCCAGGCGGTCCTCGGAGGTAAACGGCCGTGGGCCCAGCAGGCGTTCGACCATGGTCGGGGTGATGGAACGGACACCGTTCTTCCCGGAGGCTACGCCGACTGCCAGCTTGCGGCAGACGGCGCTGATCTTCTGCTGCAGGTTTCTGAGACCGGCCTCCATGGTATAGCCGGCGATCAGGAGTTTGAGGGCGGCCGATGTGAACCTGGGAGCGGGATCATCCAGTCCGGTCTCCTCCAGGCTTCGAGGGACCAGGTGTCGTTGGGCTATGACCAGTTTCTCCTCTTCGGTGTAGCCGGAGAGCCTGATGATTTCCATTCGGTCGAGGAAGGCCGGCTGAATGGTATCGGTGACGTTGGCCGTGGTGATGAACAGCACCCTGGAGAGGTCGACGTCGAGGCCGAGATAATGGTCCCGGAAAGCGTGGTTCTGTTCGGGGTCCAGGACCTCCAACAGGGCGGACGACGGGTCGCCGCGGACATCGGCGCCCAACTTGTCCACTTCGTCCAGCATGAAGACCGGGTTGGCCGTGCCGGCCTGGGAGAGGCCCTGGACGATGCGTCCGGGCATTGCGCCGACGTAGGTTCGCCGGTGGCCCCGAATCTCGCCCTCGTCCCGGACACCCCCCAGAGAGTGCCGGACGAAGCGCCGGCCAAGGGCCTGGGCGATGGACCGTCCCAGCGAGGTCTTTCCGACGCCGGGAGGGCCGACGAAACAGAGAATCGGACTTCGCCCGTCGGGTTTAAGACGGCGGACAGCCAGGATCTCGATGATGCGTTCCTTGACCTTGTCCAGGCCGAAGTGGTCTTGATCAAGGACCGCTCGAGCCTTTTCCAGATCGAGGTCGTCGGTGCTGAGGTTGGACCACGGCAAACCGACGACCCAGTCCAGCCAAGTCCTGACGACTGAACTCTCGGCACTCTCCTGGTGCATGGTGCCCAGCCGCCGAAGCTGCTTGTCGATCTCTTTGCGGGCGGTTTCCGGGATTCTGGCCCCATCGGCCTTCAGGCGGAGTTCTTCGATCTCCTGCTCGAGATCGTCGGTTTCGCCCAGCTCCTTTTGGATGGTTCTCAGCTGCTGGCGGAGGAAGTACTCCCTCTGGCTGTGGTCCAACTCCCCACGAACCCGGGAGGCAATCTCGTTCTGCATCTCCAGCAGGGCGGTCTCCTTCTCGACCAGACGATGGACCAGTTCCAGGCGCTTGCGGCCGTCCACGGTTTCCAGGACCGCCTGGGCGTCGATGGTCTTGAGGCCCAGGTTGGCGGAGACCAGATCGGCCAGGCGCAGTGGATCCTCCAGGCCGGCGGCGATCAACATGACCTCAGGAGACGTCTGTCGACCCAGGGCCACGACCTTTTCCAGACCGTCTCTGATGGACCGGACCGTGGCCTCCAATCGAGGAGGCAGGGGTTCGAGATCAGGTTCGGGCAGGGGCGACACACGGGCCTCGAGGAACGGCTCGGGGCCGGACAGGTAGTCGACTCTCACCCTACCCAAACCCTGGACCAGAGCACTGAGGGTGCCGTCGGGCAATTTGACCATGCGCATCACCTGTCCGACACATCCAACGTCAAAGAGGTCTTCGAGCGTAGGACTCTCCAACGTATCGTCCTTTTGGGCCAGGAGCAGAAGCAGACCGCTCCCCGAATAGGCCTCGTTGACCGCGTTGACGGACGATTGACGGCCGACGGCCAGCGGAACGATCGTGTAGGGGAAGAGTACGAAACCCCGGATCGGGACTACTGGGAGAATCTCCGGTATCGGGACGGATTCAATGTCGGCATCGAGGTCGAGCGGGTCCGGAGCATCAATCATCGACGGAATCGCCATTCGGTCGCCTGAGGAGGTGGCGCAATTCGTCCATGAACTGACTGACATCCTCGAAGCGCCGGTAGACGCTGGCGAAGCGGACATAGGCCACCTGGTCCAGACGCCTGAGTTCCGAAATCACCAGGCTGCCAATCTCTTCGGAAGACATTTCCCGAACCTCGCGGCGCGAAATCGCACTCTCGATCGTGTCCACGACCCGGACCAGATCCGCTCTGGCCACCGGCCTCTTTTCGCAGGCCCGCAAGAGACCGTTGAGCAATTTTTCCCGGTCGAAGTTCTCTCTCCGACCGTCCCGCTTGACCACTGTCACAGGGACCTCGTCGATCCGTTCGTAGGTGGTGAAGCGACGGTTGCATCCGGCACATTCTCGGCGTCGGCGGATCTCATCCCCTTCTCGAACGTCCCGGGAGTCAAGGACACGGTTCTCAAGGTCGGCGCAATAGGGGCATTTCACGGGGAAGGCTCCGTTATCCGATGAGGCGAGAGGGATAGGCCGAAAACGGGGATACAGACCAATCCGACCAGGGCTATGGGATAGAAGCACACGGCGTGGTAGGCGATGGCGATGCCGGTTGCCAGATTGTGGTCGACTCCGAAGAACGTCGTCAGCCCGATCTGCACCATGGCGTGGAACCCGCCGGCACCCCCGGGTGTCGGGACCAGGAGACCGATTACCGTCATCATGATCAGGAGAAAGGTCGAGCGGAGCGGCAAGTCGAGGCCGAACGCTTGGAGTGTCAGAATCAACTGGAGGACAATGACAATCCAAATCGCCAGCGAAGTCAGCATGACCATCAGCAGGTCTCGGGGACGTTGGAGGATCCTGAGGCCGTCCAGGAAGTGGTTGAGAAAGTTAACGAAGGGTGCTTGCCAGGATGACTTGATGCGGCCGATCGGCGAGGAAACCAGGGCGATAAAGCGCTCCTGATAGCGAAAGAGGCCGAACAAGGCGGCGGTGCCGACGGCGAGGCCTGCACCGATGATCCACCCCGAAAGGCGCAGGAGGTCCAGGGTGCCGACACCCTCGGCGCTGAGGTAGGGCATCGGCGGTGGGGCTACCAGGAAAACGAAGAAGAACAGCACGATCGTCCACAAGTCGATGACTCTCTCGGTCAGGATGGAGGCCAACGCGGCCGAGGTCGGGATTTTGTCCCTTTTCGACAAAAGCACAGGTCGCACCAGGTCACCCATTCGAGCCGGCAGCAGGGTGATTCCGGCATAGCCGACGACAGTTGCCAACAACGCGCTGGAGTGCCGGACCCGACCGGCAGGTCTGAGAATCTGCTGCCAGCGGACGACGCGGAGCCAATAGGAGAAAAGGGCTACTGCGACTGCAGCCAGGAGCAGTCCCGTCCGGGCTTGAGTAAAAGCCCTGCCGACCTCTGCAAAATCGACGTTCCAGAAAAACACCGCCAGCAGCGCGATGGTCAGGACAAGAGAGAAAACAACACGGAATGCACGTCGAACCATGGGAAGGGAGGATAGCATTCCTGGCGTCCCAGCGTCCCAGCGTATACAGTGGCTGTCGCCGATTGTGGAGGTGTTCTTTGACCCGTGTCCGATTGTATTCTCATCGCGATTGCGAAAGCCACCTGCCGGGCCTTGGTCACCCCGAGAGCCCAGAGCGGGTTCGCCGTGTCCTGCAGGCTCTGGAAGGCCTCGGCCCGGATCGAGTTGAGCCTGTGCCTGATATCGTTTTGCCGTCTGAGGACGATGTTTTGGGTGCATTGAAGTGGATTCATGATCCGGCGTACCTCGAACGGGTCCGGGTGGCCTGTGAGCAGGCTCCCTCCCACGTTGATTCCCCTGACTGTGCGGTCTCCGAGGGCTCCTGGCCGTCCTTGATGGCGGCCCCGGGACTGGTTCTTCGTGCTGCCCTCGATCAGGCATCGGGCAGGTTCAGGCGGGGCTTCATCGCTGCCCGTCCCCCCTCCCATCACGCTGAGCGCAATCGGGCTCGCGGTTACTGCTTTTTCAATGGCGCAGCCCTTGCCGCAGAGGTGTTGACCCGCGCCTCGGGTGGCCCGGTGCTGGTCGTCGATTTTGATGCACACCACGGCAACGGGACTCAGCGACACTTCTGGGAACGAGCCGACGTCGGTTATGTGTCGGTCCATGAGTATCCTGCCTTCCCTGGTTCTGGAGGTGCTGATGAAATTGGAGAGGGCGCCGGCAGAGGGTTGACGCGCAACGTGCCGTTGGCGGCCGGTGGAGATGATGCGGTTGTCGCTACGGCCCTTGAAAATGCCCTCGAAGAGATGTGTTCCCGAATGCAGCCGGTGGCGGTGGTCGTCAGTGCTGGTTTTGCCGGCCACGAAGCCGATGCCGTCAGTGGCCTCAAGATGACGAAAGAGGGGTTTCGGCGGATAACCCGGGCTATCATCCAGGCAGCGGATGCCTGGGCGGAAGGTCGAATCCTGTCTGTCCTCGAAGGCGGTTATGACCTTGATGCATTGGCCTCGTCCGTCACGGCCCACGTCGAAGTGCTCGGGGGAGCATCGACGGTGAATTGATGCTGAGGCGGCGGGACCCGGGGTATCGGGGCGGGTCTACCGGGGGTCAAACGGGCCGAAAAGGTCAAAACGGTCAAAGAATTCAACGATGCGGGGACCGAGCGGCTTTGAGGGGGAGAGGAGCCATGCGGGGTTCAGATGTTAGAGCTAAACTCAAGTACCAAATAACGTTAAGAGCGATTGGCCTCAATTTTCCGGCAGTTTCAGGGAACGAACGACTGTGATCGTCATCACCCCACCCTGAACAGAATAAACTTCTTGAATCCGGAGGCGTTGACCGACGTAAGTGTGTGATATATCATCTATTCGTAAGGTATTACCG
>DAOWGJ010000167.1 GCA_030637505.1 Holophagae bacterium | reverse complement strand
GAGAGTCGAGGGGAGTCAGTGACCTATTTCCCTGCAGGCTCTTAGCCCGCGCAGCGTCCTCCGGATGCCGAGCCTTGCGGCTCTGTCGGGCCTCCGTCCCGACGCGCCGGTTCCTACCGCAAGGCCAGAAGAACTGCTTCCTCGTGGAATGTGAATCCAACATCGCGCAACAAATCGGCCTCGAACTTGGAGTAGAGTTGCTGTTTGTGGCGTTCCATATAGTCGTCCTGAACCTGATCCTCGACCTCGGCCAGAGGACGCGGCTGCGGTTCCTGCCGTTCCTCGACCAGGATGATGTTCAATCGGTGGTTGAGTTGGAACGGAATGGTCGTGCCTCCCGGCTCGATTCCGAGAACATAATGGCTCAGCTTTTGGGAGAGCCGGTTCAAGGACGTGACGTTGTGCCACCCGAGATCCACGAGATCGGCGCCGATTTTGGCGGCGGCGGTCGGAAGGTCTATCGTCCCGGTCTCTATCGCCCCACGAATCGAGCGAATGCGTGCCGTTGACCGGTCGATTTCGTCGCCAAGGGGCAAAGACAGTGACCACAGCTTGAATCGCAAGGGAGTCTGATAAAGAAAGTGGTTGGTTTCGAAGAAGGCCTCAACCGCATTTCTGTCTTCGGTCACTGCTCGGCGCAGAGCCGCTTCGATGCGCAGGTCAATGACAGCGGTGTCGGCGGCCGATCTGACTCGTTTCTCGATCTCTGCAGCGGTATCAGGCTCCTCCGGGAAACCGGCTTCGACGGCATGGAGGTAGAGCATTTGATCCAGGGCCAGATCCTGGTACATCTGCCACGGATTGGGTTCGAAAAACGGCAGCCCGGGGAACTGGGACCCTGCATCCGTCACCAGATCGAAAAGCTCGCCGGCGGTTAAACGGTAGCTCTCGATGGCCAACAGTACGTCGTCGGGCGTGGCCTGTTGGGTGGCCTCTCGGAAGCCCTCCTGGTCGAGAATCACGGAATCCTCTGGGGGCTCATTCTCGCCAACGACATCGGCGATCCGCTGCCGCCAAGCGTCGCCGATCAGTCTCTGATGTATCGGTACGCGCACATCATCCAGGGGCAGCCTGGTGTCGGGGACCACCTCCGAGACCATGAAGATTGCCGCGCCACCGGGGACGGCGATGGGCGCACTGATCTCGTCCTTGGCCAGTGAGAACACCACATCCTCAATCGAGGGTGGCAGCTTGGTACGGTAAATCCAGCCGAGCCGGCCGCCCAAGAGCCGGGTTTCCGATTGTGAGTGTTCTCGAGCCAGCTGAGCAAAGCCGTGGCCGGCGAGGGCGTTCTCCCTGATGGCGGCGAGTTCCGCTACGGTCCGCTCGGGTTGGGCTGGATCCTGGTGGCGGCGGAATATGTGCCACACGAAGCGCCGTGGCTGTCGGTGGAAGTCCTCCTCGTGCTCCTCGAAGAAGGCCTCGACCATTTGGCGAGAAATTGGATCGGGTGCAGGTATGTGTTCAGCTTTGAAGAGTTCCAGAATCACGTCGCGACGAATACGGTCGAGGGGCACATCGGCTTCATCGGCCTCCGCCGCTCGATGCAATATCGCCTGCTCGACCACGATACGCTTGGCCTGATTCCGATAAGCCTCCACGAGGAGGCTACGGTCTGCTTGGTCGACACCCTCCACGGTCTGCCGTATTCGTTGTTCGACGGTTTCCAGAGAGACTGTTCCGCTCTCGAAGGAGGCCACGACGTCAGGCCCGGGCTTTTCCACGGCGCAGGCCGGGGCCAAGAATGCGATCAGCACAGGAATGAACCGGAGAAACCTCATGTTGATGCTCCGAGCATAGTCATCAGCTCTTCAACTCGGGCCCCGATGCGGGGATCTCGGGCTTGAGTGCGGATCTGATCTGCGATGGCGGTGGCCTGTTCTTCGCGGCCGAGATCGATATTGACCGCGAGCAGGGTCAATTGTGCTTGCCAGTAGGTCGGGCTGAGTTTTACTGCGCGTTCGAGTTGCACGAGTGCCTCCTCCGAACGATCCGCCTGGGCGAGGAAGAGGCCGAAGTTGAAACGTGCCTTGGGGTACAGTGGAAAGTCCTTTACCAGTTCACGGAACTCATTGTCGGCCCGGTGCCCGTCACCGCGTCGTGCCAAGAGGATGGCAAGGCTGAGGTGAGCCCGCGGATAACCGGCCTCAAGCTCCAAAGCCCGCTCGAGTTCCTGTTGTTGCCGTGTCTCGTCACCCATCCGCCCGTGCATCTCGGCGACCACATAGGATCCCCATGCCGACGGTTGGCTGTCGACTATTCTCCTTGCCAATTGCAGACCGCGCTCGGGGTGTCCGCGTTCGAAGAGTTCGAGCGCCACCTGGAGGGCGGAACCGGCGTGCTGGGGGGAAATGGTCTTCATCGCGTCGACGATCCGTGCCGATTCTTCCACCTGGCCCAGGCCGAGCGCAGCCAGGGCCAGAATGCCCTGGTAGTTGGCGTTGTCCGGATCGAGTTCGACGAGGCGCAGGGCCGACTCGCGTGCAGCCAAGAACTCGCGTTTGTTGATCTGTTGGCGGGCGTTGCTCATCAGGCTGTTGTCGCCGATCCGGTCTTGGGGCGGCGTCCCGTCGGAGCGCAACTCCTCGATCACGGTGGTCGGCTCGTCGGACTCCGTGCTGAGGTAGCCGAGGGCGGCGAGACGCTGAAGCGTTTCATCGTCCGGGGTGTGTGCTGCGGCAGCGGCGCCGGTGGCGGCCTTTTCGGTGATGAAACGGGTCAACTGGGCTCGCATCCGGTCCCTTTCCTCAGGCAGGCGGTCGACCAGATCGACCAGTTCTCCGGGGTCGGCTTCGAGATCGTAGAGTTCGGGCCGGGGGCCGTGGATGTACTTGAAGCGGCCGTCGAAGAGTGCGCGGAGCTCGCCCCATCCGTGGGACAGCCTGGGTGAGAGGGTCTCGGAATAGTACAGAACTTGATCTTCGGATCGTGCGCCGTCAACGCCCATGAGACCGGCGAGGGACCGACCCTGGATCCCTTCCGGAGGTGTGACTCCGAGCAACTCCAGGATTGTCGGCATGATGTCGACAGTTCCTACCCGCTGTTGAATCCGGACTCCACCGGACAGGCCCGGAACGCGGATAATCAGCGGTATATGAAGGGTGGCGTTGTATGCCAGGAGGGAATGTGTGTCTTCGTTGTGCTCGCCATTGCCTTCACCGTGATCGCCGACCACCACAACGATGGTGCGATCCCACACACCACGCTTCTTGAGCAGTTGAATCAGGGCGCCGAGACTCTGGTCAACGTAGGCGATCTCGCCTTCATACAGATCATGGGCGAAGATCTGGTTAAACGGCGCCGGCGGTTGGTGGGGGTGGTGCGCGTCCCAGTAGTGCACCCAGGCGAAGAACGGACCGGTTGTATTCTCGTTCAGCCACGGGGCAATGGCGTCATTGACCCAGGCTGCGGGGCGCTCGTCGAAGAAGAGACCCCGGCTCGGGATGACACGGTCACCGCGGTAGTCCTCAGCCGCGAGAGTGATGTGGTCATTGAAATAGTCAAACCCCTGGTCGAGACCGAACTGACGTGTGACCGGAAAGGACTCGACCGCGGCGCCGGTGGCCCAGCCTTGGCCGTTGAGAAGCTCGGCCATTGTGTTGACACGGTCAGGGAGCACGAACAAACCGTTGTCGCGCACGCCGTGGGCCATCGGATAGGTGCCGGTGAAAATGGTCGAGTGTGACGGCGTAGTAATGGGCACTGGGGTGAAGCAGTGCTCAAACAGCACGCCTTCTTGGGCGAGGCGGTCCAAAGTGGGCGTCCGGGCCGTGGGGTGACCGTAGCAGCCGAGGGCGTCGGCCCGCGTGGTGTCGAGAGTGATGACCAGGAGATTCCAGGGTGGATCGCCCTGTTGGCAGGCCGTGGCCAGGCATGCTGCCACGAGGATTCCGAACAATCTGGTGATCTTCACGGCATGACCTCGATTTTCTGTTCCGCCAGAATCGCCCGGCGTACGCTCTCTTCCGCCTTGAGTCTGCGAGCGGCGATCAGGCTTGCCACGAGCCGCGGCCGAGCCTCGCCAAGGGAAGGTGTTCTCTGTTTGCGGCGGGCCACAAGGTGGATGATCCGTAGGATCTGCCCCTCCTGCACCGGCCCTGAGAAGTGGCCGGGTTCAAGTCGCTTGACGGCGTCTTCCACGTTGCGGCCCAAGAGCCAGATTTGATCGGGGGTCTTCCAGCCGAGGTCCACAACGGTGGCGGGGGGTTTGAGCTCCTGGGCCGCCGCATCCAGGTCAATCTCGCCGTTGGCCAGTCGTTCGCCGAGATTCTCAAACTGGTCGTAGATTTCACGGGGTAGGGCGCGGCTAATGGCGAGTTCGAGAGTCCTGAGGTGAAGTCTCTCCTCCTGAATCAGTTCTTCGCGGCGGCGGCCATAGAGCGCCTCGACCTCTTCATCGGTTGGATACGTGATCAGTAGGCTCGCGGCTTCGTCCAGGGCGATGCGTGCCTTGAGTTCGAGTTGTTTCCAGGCGAGGCGTTCGGCAAAATTCTGATCGGCGTCGAGTCCGCGGCGTGCGGCCTCGAGGGCGCGAGCTTCCAGGAGTACCCGGGCCCCCAGGAACTGCAGGTGACGCTGACGAGAGAGGGAGGGTGCCTCCTGGGGAACGCGTAGGCAACCAAGGTAGAACCTGTATTCGGCCAGAGAGATCTCCTTGGTGGTCTCACACTTGCGGAGGGTGGCGACAACAGCGGTTTCCGGGGCGTCGGTGGTGATCCTTTCGGGTCGATAGGTGGGTCTGAACTCCTCAACCAATTGCCGGTCGAGGGCCCCCCAGGCCTCTTTGAATCGTCGGCGTTTGAGGTCTTTGGACAGACGATCCCGCGCCTCTTCGAAGGAAGGGCTCTTTGCCTCCAGAATCTGCGTGCACCGAAGGAGGGTCAGACCGGCCGGGGTCTCGATCACCGGACTGAGGGAATCTGCCTCCATCGTGGCGACTACTCGGGAGACTTCCGGCTGGAGCTCGTCGAGGGAGGCCAGGCCGAGCCTGCCCCCTCGCAGTCGTGTCTGGGAGTCGCTCTCGAGCCGGGCCAGTGTGCCGAAATCCTCGCCCTCGAGGATACGGCGCCGGAGTTCGTGCATTTGTCGCCGCAGGGTCTCGCGTGTGGCCTCTGTAGAGGCATCCGGCCATCTCTTGAAGATGTTCTCGAGTTGCCATTGCCGGGGCCTGGAATGGCGTCCGGGATCGGCGTCAAAGGCCGCCTTGAGGTCGGCATCGGAGGGCCGGCTCGCCTGGACTACCTGGGTCCGAAGCAGCTTCTCGGCCATTCCCCATCGCTGAAAATCCAGTCTTGCGCAGTGAGGCCTCGACTGTCCCAACCCTGAGGCATCAAACCGGTCAACCAGGACTTTCAGGATGACCAGATCCTCAATAAGGTCTTTCGGCGTGGCCTTGCCATCCCTTGCGGGTTGTGCCTTTTGCCGGTGGCTCTTCCAGGCTTCAAATTCCGACACGCCAAGAGTCCCGTCCCGATAGGTTGCTATCAGCGGGGTGTCAGCGGCAGCAAGGGGGGCAGCTGCAAGAACGACAATGAGACCCAAACGACCATATCGGAGAGCGCGAGATAGAAAACCGGCCGCGAGGCCCGAGGCCTGCGGCCGGTCTGAAGCAGTCAAGAATCGAGGCCTATTCCGCGCTGAAGCTCATCAATTCGACCGGCAAATTGTCGCCGGTGGCGCGGAAGATGGCGTTGGCGTCGAGGTTCACGCCGGTGCTCGCGACCTGGGTTGTGGGCGGTACGAATGTGCCGCCGGACAGATTGATATAGGCCCCGTGGTACGGAAGTCCGCCGTTCGGCGAAGTGGCGCCTACGGTCAGGGCGACGCCGTCGCAGGTGCCGTTGAGGTTGCTGTTCGAGGGGCACCCGTAGCCGGTGAAGGCCGTGTTGTGGATACCGGCGATGAAGGACCCACCATGACCGGTGATGGGAGTCGCCAGAGCGTGGGAGACCACAACCCCTGTGACCGAGCCTGAGGGAACTCCAGAAAGGACGCTTTGACGTAGCCGCGTTACCTGACCGGTGTTGGGTTCCCAGATACTCATAACGACTTGACTGGCATAGTTCTGGGCCAGGCGGAGGCTGACCGAGGCGATGGAGTGGGGGTCGGCCATGCCGGTGAAACGGTTGCCCACCAGGTCATCGGTATTGGGCAGCCGCCGGAAGGGCGTGTCGTTGTCGTATTGGATGGTGCCGACGGCCCGCGTGTGGGTGCCAACCGCCTCGGCGTGAACGCCTGCGGGCGAGCCGGGACTGTCGCTGGTCCGAACTGCGGGACCCTCGGCATTCGCCTGGGGGAGCATGAGCAGCAGGGTTGCTGCGATGATGACCAGACCGTAAATAGTAGCTCTCTTCATATTTCCCTCCCTGGTGGAATCAATGGAATTCACTTGCTAGGCGGTAATTTAGGAGAGAAAACACGGAATGTCAAACTCATCCGTGGTCAGACACTCCGATACTGTTGTCGACTAATCCTGACGCTGCCGGTTTTCCGGACTCCCTTATCCATCCCCGGCCTTCGGGAGCGCTCTGAAACTCGAACACGGGCGGACACGGGGGTCCCGCCCCTACAAATGCTGACGTTACGCGGGTTAAGAGGATGGCCTTCGATTCACGTATGGCCGGTCACTCCCGGGGTCAGGATCAGCGGCCGGAACCGAGCTTGCCGACCGAATCACCTGGTCGGCGATGCTTTTGAGGGGCGCCGGGACTCGAATCACGAGTGCGATCGAGAGCCCTGCAGCCTCAAGGGCTTTCGAGTGGGCGACGAGGGTGTTCTCTGGGAGCGCGTGAGACATGATTTTCTCCGTGTTGTTCATGCTCTCTCGAAAGCTGGTGGAGACGACCGTTGTCAGGGGTCGCGCAGCGACCGGCCCTTGGCCGGCTTGCCCTTTACAACGGCCGGCCCACCAGCTACCTCAATCCCCTCATGAACGACCCGGAGGACACCATGCCCGGGCCGCAGTCGGCCTCGCCCGGGACGCTGAACCCGCCGCTGTTTGTTGACGCTGGCGCCGTCGCTGAGGCTGATCCTGCCAACTGACGCAGCCCGCTGGAGTTACCCCGCTTTTCTGGACAAGTTAACACTGTCTGCGGTTAGGTTGAAGAAGTGCCTCCTTTCGAAATTGACAGGTGAGATCCGGCCGATACTGGAGTGTCGTCTGAGTGGGTTGTACCAGGCTTCGATCCAGCGGAAGACAGCGAGTCGGGCTTCGCGCCTCAATCGGAAGGTAGAACGGTCGATAAGCTCGCACTCGAGTGAGGCGAAAAAGCTTTCACACATTGCGTTGTCAAAGCAGTCGCCGACCGATCCCATCGACGGACGGACGCCAAGCTTCCGACAGCGTTTTCCGAAGGCGATAGATGTGTATTGGCAGCCTTGGTCAGAATGATGGATGACATCAACGGGTCGACGCTGTTCGACCGCCATGTTGAATGCGTTCATGACGAGTTCGGTGCGCAGGTGATCTGCCATAGACCATCCCACCACTCGGCGGCTCCAAACATCCAGGACGACCGCCAAGTAGAGGAATCCGGCCCATGTTGGGATATACGTAATATCAGCCACCCAGAGCTTGTTTGGACCGTCTGCTTTAAAGCGTCGGTCGACCAGATCTGGCGCTGGACGTAGATTTACGTCTCGTTTGGTGGTCCAGGCCTTCTTTCGTCTCGTAACGCCCTGCAACCCCGCCGCCTTCATGAGGCGAGCGACACGTTTCCGTCCTACGTGGATTCCACGATCGGCCAGCTCTGCGTGAATCATCGGGGCTCCATACGCCCCCGCGGACATCGCATGAATCTCGGAGATTACCTCCGTCAAAGCTGCATCCTCCCGCGCTCGAGCGGATAACTCATCCTTACGCCACTTGTAGTACCCGCTGGTGGAGACACCCAGAACTCGGCACATCGTGGAAATCGCGTAAGTGGCCTGATTCGCTTTCACGAATTCGAAGATCCTGACGGTGTCGTTTCGGTCTCCCGAGCGAACCAGGCCGCGGCTTTTGCCAATATGTCACGCTCAATCTTGAGCTGTCTGTTTTGCCGACGAAGCGCTTGAAGCTCCTCTTGCTCGTTGGTTGTCAATCCATCCTCTCGAAGCCCATCATCGAGATCAGCCTGCCGTACCCAACACCTGATTGACGTCGCAGACGGCCCAAACTCCCCGGCCAGGTCAGCCGGCTTTTGGCCCGCTCGTACCAATTCCACGATCTGTTGACGATATTCAGCTGGATATGGTGGTCGTGTCTTGCCCATGTAATTCCTCCTTTCGGCTTTCCCCGCGCCAGCCTGTGGAGTTGTGGAAGACGGGGCCCCTTCCCCGTTTCCCACAGCCCCCACAGGTTCGACGATAACGAAAGCGTACATGTGTCCACCAAACCGGGGCAGCTCCACTGCCACCTGTCGCTGTCCCTGCCCCTGGGTCCCATTCCCGGCCTCCAACTGCATCGCAGGCTATCAACCGGCGCACAATT
>DAOWGJ010000181.1 GCA_030637505.1 Holophagae bacterium | reverse complement strand
TGCCTTAGAATTCCCGGGAAAACCCGCCATGGCATACCATCCATCCGGATGTTCCAACGGCTCGCCTCCCGACCCGAGAAACAGCTCGCTGAAATCACTCCCCGCCGATTCAGCGTCATCCATATCGCGGTAGCTCACCAGCAGCAGATAGGCGCGGCTTTCGGCCAGATCGTAACGCCCCAGAGCTGCGACCGCATCCGGCCCGAGGCGGAGAACCTGGGCGCCGTCGAAATACAAATGCGCCGCCAGGATGGTCGGATCGTGGAGGTATCGCACCGATCTTGGGTCGAGGCCGCGGCCGGGAAGCAAACCCACGATGGCCGGCAGCGAACCGCCCGCTGGAATCGAGGCGGCCACCCCACGCCCAAGTTCGAACACTGCGGCCCGCGCCTCCTCGCTCTCTCCCTCGGCATAGATCGAGACGAAGAATGGGCCCTTCCAGAATGAGAGCCAGCCATAGCGGAAGAGGGAACCCTGACCGAGGGCGGCATCCTCGCCATCCTGGTCGTGGGTGAATACCCCGTAGGCGTCCTCGGGCGAGGCCAGCTCGAACACGTCCACGACGATGTCGCCCTGCCCCTCCGGACCGAGATAGCGGCGAGCGATGGAACCGCGGAATCCATATGCGAGGTACACCTCGGCGTGCCCGTCGATGTAGTCAAAAATCGTCTCGGGGGTGTAGGCAACGGGCGCCGATGGGGCTCGCCACTGACCCACAGCCTCGGGAAGCTGCTGACCGATCGCCGAAAGAGGGCTGTCGGCGGGTTGCGGAGCCTGAGCGCATGCCATCATCACCATCATGACACCGATGAGGCCCCAGCTGAACGGCCGAGTGCGCACAATAAAATTGGAGTTCACAATTATTCCTCTCGTTCCAGGGTACCCCACGACAACCGATCTGATGGCACGGCTATTCGTTGCCGCGGTTGCAAAAGAACTCGAAGAGAACGAGGCCAAGATCACTGAAGAGCTGCTGTCTGCTCAGGGCAAACCGGTCGATATCGTTGGATATTCCTCTCCCGATGATGCCGAAGACGCTAGACCAACTCAACGATCCTCAGGCTCGGAAACCCTCGAATCCTCTCCGGGCGGATACGCCCCACCCTTCGGGATCTCGAACCAGTGGGATTTCGCAAGACGCCGGTCAAAGGTCAGTGTCGAGGTACACCCTGCTTTTCGATCCTGCTCACCAATCAAATAGTCCGAAAAATCTGCAGGGCCCCTTCGAAACTGGACCACGGCCGGTCTCACGAGGTCACGGTCCTGGACCTCAAAGACAGGGCTTTCGAGAATCAGTTCCAACACCTCTGCGACCGCTTCAAGTTCGAAACCATAACCTCCGCCCCGCAATACCCACACAAGCTCAACCAATACCAGTGTTGAAATGTGGAGTCTACGACCGTCCTTTTCGGCGCTATCAATCACAATCCGCGCCAGTTCACTCTGAGCAGGGTCATCCCTGGTGATGTAGCGCACCAGAATATTGGTATCCAACCCGAACATCAGAGTTCACCCCTGGTTCGTTCAAGATCATTGGCGAGGGTGTCCGCAACAGCGGAATCCATCGCCTCGACCGAGATTCCGGTCAGATCTGAACGACAAAGAAAACCAAACAGCCGCCGGGCAGATCCCTCCTGTGGTGTCACGGTCACCGTCCCGTTCGGGGTGATCCTGAACTCGACACGGTCGCCGGCACCAACCCCGAGGTGGGTTCGAATGTCCTTGGGCAGGGTTATCTGCCCTTTGCTTGTTACAGTTGCTCTCGGCATCTTTCGTCTCCTTACCTAGAGTAAGGATATCGGAATTCAACCTATTTTGCGAGACATTTTCCGAATCCTGGAGTTCACAATATTCTCTCGTTTCAGGGTACCCCAAGACGAGCAAAGTGGTGAATCGGCATTTCGGCGCCGCGGTAACGCGTCCCGCACCTGATCTAGGTCTTTTGCCCGTCTTCTTTCGCTTTCACCACCCGGACCGGGACGCCACTGAAGGCGGCGTTGCCGCTGAGGCCATCAACCCGGGTTTCGTCCGTCAGGTCATTGATACTGGCGCCGGGATACAGCTCAGCAGTCGACAGGCGGGTTCCCTCCCTGTCATGCCCCCAACCGTGTGGGAGACTGACCACGCCCGGCATCATTTCGTCAGTGACAGCGAGCGCCACGGTTACCTGACCTACGCGGGAACTGATATCGACCTGCTCTCCACTCTCCAGCCCGTTTCGACGAGCATCCTCCGGGTGCATCAGGAGGGTGCAGCGGTCCTTGCCGCCCATAAGCCGGGCAAAATTGTGCATCCACGAGTTGTTGCTGCGCAGGTGCCGGCGGCCGATCAGGGTCAAGCAGCGGTCACTGATCGCCTCGTTGGTCTCGAGCTCGGAGCGCAGGCGCTCAAGATCCAGGACGAAGGGCGACGGCGCCAACTCGATTCGCCGGCTCATCGTCTGCAGCCGCTTTTCGATGCACGGCCGCAAAGGTCCGAGGTCTTCTCCGTGATCTGAGTCCTCCAGTTTCGCAAGGGTCAGGCCACGGCCGGGCAAGAGCGAACCGTAGGGCCCGGTGCGCAAACCAAAATCAATCATTCTCCGTGGGCCGAGCCGGGAGAGGGCGATGCGCCGCAGTCGCACGCCCAGGCCGCCGCGATCGAGACGACTGTGCAGCTCCGAGAGTATCTGCCATTCGTGCAGGGCGTCCCCCGCGGGTTTCATGACCGGTTTGGAATATCGCGCAACGTTACGAACGGCCAGGATGTTGAAGACCAGATCGTAGTGGTCGCGTTCAAGAGGGGGCGTCGGCGGCAGGATCAGATCGGCGTGTCGGGTCGTCTCGTTGATATAGAAATCGATGGCCACCATGCTCTCGAGCTGTCCGAGAGCCCTGTCGAGTTGTCGGCCGTTTGGGGTCGACAGAACAGGATTTCCCGCGATGGTCAGCAGGGAACGAACCCGACCGGCTCCCTCGCTCAAGATTTCTTCGGCGAGAACCGATACCGGAAGCTCGCCCCCAAACTCCGGAAGCCCTCGGACCCCGCTGCTCCACCGCCCGATGTGCCCACGGCTGACCGACCGAAGAACGTCAATCGCCGGCTCCGGAAACATCGCTCCGCCTTTCCGGTCGAAGTTCCCGGTGACGATGTTCAAAAGATTGACCATCCACAGGCACAGGCCACCGTAGACTTGAGTCGAAACACCGAGTCGGCCGTAGCAGACCGCCGAGTCCGCCTCGGAGAATTCCAGGGCGAGCTGCCTGATGGCCTCGCTGTCGATCCCGGTGATCGGCGCAACTCGCTCCGGAGTCATGTCCTCGAAGAGGTCTCCCAAACCGGAAAATGAACTGTACAGACCCTGCAGGCGACCAGGTTGGGCCAGGCCCTCGGCAAAAAGGACCTGGAGCAGAGACGCCAGCAGGAAGGCGTCTGTACCCGGATGAATGAACAGGTGCTTCTGGGCGATCTCGGCGGTCTCGGTCCGCCTTGGATCGACCACAACGATTGTACCTCCCCGCTTGGGAATGGCCAGAAGCCGGTCGTTGACTCCAGGAGCGGTCATCAAGCTACCGTTCGAGACCAGAGGATTGGCGCCGAGAATCAACATAAATTGGGTCCGGTCGATGTCCGGAACCGGCAACAGAAGCTGGTGACCGAACATCAACATCGCTGCGAGGTGGTGCGGCAACTGATCCACCGAGGTCGCTGAATACGTATTCTTCGACCTCAAGGACCGGAGCAGAGGCGGAGCGAAAAGCATGGATCCGTAGTTATGGGAATTCGGATTTCCGAGATAGATCGCCAGGGCGTCTCTGCCGTGCTTCCTTTGGACGGAGGCCATCCGCTCGGCAGCGTCGTCGAGAGCCTCGTCCCAGCCGATCTCAACCCACTCTCCCTTGTCTGAGCGCCGAACCGGCCACCGCAGGCGATCCGGGTCCTCCTGGATATCTTTGAGGGCAATGGCCTTGGGACAGATGTGACCACGGCTGAAGGGGTCGTCACGGTCTCCACGGATCGATGTGACGACACCGTCCTCCGTTTCGATCCTCAGGCCGCAGGTCGCCTCACACAGATTGCAGATACGGAAATGGGTCATATCAGACGCCCGGCAAACTCGCCGGCATTGCGCACGAAAATCACGGTATTCAGCGGCTCAACCAGATCGGCGAGCCTATTGGCATACTCCGCCTCGGTCCCGGCCTCCGGTTCCATCAGACCGAGAAAGACAACTGCCGCATCCCGGCTCGTACTCTGGATCACCTCGGCAAGAGTCTGATCAGGCGGTTTGACGATGATCTGCGTTTCGGCGTTGATTCGAATTTCCGGAAGCAGGGCCCTGAGGCCCGTCTCTTGCTCCAATCGCTCCTCTTCGCTGCGGGCGATGGCACGAATGACGATCCTGGCGTCGTGCCACTCCGGATTGAGGCTCAAAAGGTAGGCGAACAGCAACATCAAATCGCCGTTATTCTGGCGACCGCCCCACCACAGATCGATACGTTTTTGTCGCCCGGGCTCGTTCGCCCATTTAACTCTGGCAATTACCGCGCTCTTTCCGGCGTTGGACACCGCGCGCATGATTTTCAGCTGTGATTCCAGCCGCTCGAGCCGCCGCGGCCAGCCGAACATCACGGTGTTCGACCGAAGCCCGGCGATCCCGTTGGCCTGGGTTACGTCGATCACTCCGCTCTCGAAGGACTCAACAACGTTGACGTTGGCGAAGGCGACCAAGCCGGCCTCCTCGAGATCTCTTTCCATCTCCTGGCGCCGGAGTTCGGCATCGTGGTGTTTGTCCTTGAGGTCGCCGACGATCAGCTGGCACACGGTGACAACCCCGCGGTTCTGGTTGAACCAAGCCGCTAGCCGAACCAGGTTGAGCCGTTTGACCGGGTCGCCGGCAAACAGCAGGATGTGAGGCCGCCAGTTGCGGGGATCTCTCGACTGCGATCGAAGGTTGAGAAGGGCAAAACGTGCCAACGCCAACCACAGCCCGGCCCACACGTCGCCCCACTGCTGGCGCAGGGCCCGCCGCCTGAGGAACAGGTACAAATTGACTTCGAGGATGACTGCCGCCACGCAGGCCCAGGGGTTGATCAGGAACATCATCACCACGGCGCCGATTGAGCCGATCAGCGAGACAAACCACGGCACGGCTATGGTTGGGCGATAGCTGGGGTCACCGACAAGTTTCTCGATCGCAGCGCTGATGTTGACCGTGACGTACAGCGTCAGAAACAAAATCGTGACGAACTGGGCCACCGCATTGAGTCCGCCGAGCACGACCGCGCCCAGGGCGATGGCGCCGCTGATCCAGGTGGCGATTGTCGGCTGACCCGAAGGGGAGAGGCGGGCAAGAAAGCGGGGCGCCAATCCGTCGCCGGCCAGGGCCTGGAGTACCCGTGGCGCGCCGAGCATACTGCCGAATGCGGACGACAGAATCGCGCCCCACAGTCCGGGGAAAACCAGCCATCCTCCGAGCACGGCGACCTTTGTCCAGATGATCCCGGGCTGGGCGAGTTCTTCTGGTGTGACACGCGCTGTCAGGCCCAGGACAATTGGGATGAACAGGTAGATCAGCGTTCCGATTGCCACCGCCATCAGGGTCCCGCGGGGGATCGAACGGCGCGGATCCTTGAGGTCACCGCTCATGCCGATGCCTGCCGTAAATCCAGTCACAGCCGGGAAAAAGACAGCAAACACATACCAGAAACCCTGTGGGGCAGTACGGTAGGTGGGGCTCATCTCGGGAGTCTGCAGGCCTGCGGCGACCGCACCGATGACCAGGGCGATCAGCGAGGCGCCCACAGCCACCATGATTGGGATCTGCAGTTTCAAGGCCAGGGCCGCGCTCCTGCCGGAGACCGCGGTGATGCCGATGATAATAACCGCCGCACAAAGCTGCCCGGTGTAAGCCGGCATCTCTCCCCATGCCGCCGGCCAGAAGGCCAGGATCGACTCAACCAGGCCGAAACTATAAAAGGTGATACTCAAGGTCCTGCACAAGAACAGAGGTATGCCGATCGCGCCACCCAATTCGAGCCCCAGGCTGCGCGAGATCATGAAGTACTCGCCACCGACACCGACCCGCATATTGGTTGCCACGGCGGAGGCGCTGAGCGCCGTGATGAAGGTGATGGAACTGGCCAGAAGGACGACCACCAGGGTCAGGCCGAGCCCGATGTTGCCGACGACCCAGCCGAACCTCAGGTACATGATCAGCCCGAGGATGGTCAGAATGCTGGGAGTGAAAACCCCCAGGAACGTTCCGAACTTTACAACGGGAACCTCAGTCGAGGTGCGAGCCGCCATTAGCACCACGCTACAGGAGCCCGAACCAGGCCGCAAACCGGCTCAGAAAAACCTGTTCAGAAACCGTAGGTAACGGCCACTCCGTAGACCCAGACCTCTTCGTTGTTGACAAAATCCAGGTTGACCTGCGGTACCAGCCCGAAGCTCTCACCGATGTGAAAATCGTGACCAACACCAAGACGGACCAGGAAATACGTTTCGTCTCTGTCGGCTTCTCCTCCGTGGTCTGCCTTCTCGTGGCCGCCGGCGCTCCTGCCGTTGTGGTACTCAACACCCGCCGCAGCCAGCAGTTGAAGATTTCCGAGACCAGGCCAATAGGAGATTGAGGGTGCGACGATGGCGTTCCGGAGTTCGCCGCCGGCGTAGTCAAAAAGCAGACCGACTGCCCACCGATCGGCGATCCGCCGTTTGTAGTCAAAACCCCAGGTGAACTCGGTGTCGTGCCCGCTTTCTTCGGTGGCGCCGAGAAATACGGCCACTTCGTTTTTGAAGTCACGGATATTGTGGGCCGAAAATTCCTCACCGTGCACGTCTTCCTCACCGTGCTCCACAGAAGCGCCATGGTCGGCTTCATCAATGTGGGGCGCCTCTTCATCGCCAAAAACCACGGCCGGTGCCACAAGAATTGCCGACGCCAAGAACCCGGCCCCCACCGAACGAAATATTGCCACGAGCTCCTCCATTCCAAAGGCGCCTCTTCACGGCGTTTTCGCAGCAAGGTCGGCGTCTTTTGCCCCCAGGGCTCGACTGGCAATATCGTCGAAGACCCGACTTTTGTCAAAGGTGCGGGCTAGTCCATCTGCGGACCCACACAATCTGAGAAAACAGCTCGCCAAGAGTGAGCAACAGGAAGCTCTGTCGACTCTAACTACAGAGGATAGGTGATTGTTGGCGCGAGGCCACCACGAAGGGGGTTCTATGAGGCTGACGAGTAATTCAAGAGTTCTC
>DAOWGJ010000318.1 GCA_030637505.1 Holophagae bacterium | reverse complement strand
GGAAATCTCTGGGGGAGAGGACTGCGGGAGATTCCCGATGGCCGGTGATGACAGCGCCGGCCCTCGACGGCTCGGCAGATTCGAGATCATCGGCCTGCTGGGTAAGGGTGGCATGGGGCGGGTGTGGCGCGCCCGAGATCCGCAGCTTGATCGTGAGGTGGCGGTCAAGGAGATACTCGGTGATCATCCGGAACTTGTCGCCCGTTTTCAGAAGGAGGCGCGGGCTCAGGCCCGTGTCAAACATCCACACGTCTGCACGGTGTACGAGGTAGGTGAGTCTGAGGGCAGGCCGTTTATTGCGATGGAGTTGCTCGAGGGCCGAACACTGGATCGCGTCGCACGGGACTTGTCGGTCGAGGAACTTGCCGAGTTGATGCGCAGGGTCGCCGAGGCGGTCCATGCTGCCCACCGGAATGGCCTGGTCCACCGTGATATCAAGCCGGCGAATGTCATGGTGGGACGGGCGGACGACGGGACGTGGTGGCCGTGGGTGACAGATTTTGGTCTTGCGCGCGAACTCGAGGGGCCGGGATTGACCATCAGCGGCACCACGTTGGGGACCCCGTCCTTCATGCCGCCGGAACAGGCACGCGGTCAGACCGATGCGCTCGACGCCCGGGCCGATGTCTATTCCCTGGGGGCGACCCTGTTCGCAGCACTCGCCGGCAGACCACCATTTATCGCTGAGAATACTGGCGACGTCATATTGAAGGTGATTCAGGAAGATGCTCCGCCACTGGGGCGGTTGGGCGTCAAGGTACCCAGGGATCTCGAGAGCATCGTCGTCCAGTGCCTCGAGAAGGACCCGGAGCGTCGCTATTCGAGCGCCGATGCCCTGGCGGAAGACCTTGGCCGTTTCCTGCGCGGGGAGTCGGTCATGGCCCGCCCGGCTGGGCCGTTGCTGCGGGCAGGCAAGGCTCTCCGGCGTCATCGGATGATCGCCGCCCTGATCGGACTCGCAGTAGTGTTGGCGGTTGTTTTGGGAGCTTCCTGGTGGCGCGCCGTTCTCCAGGGGCGGCAGCAGGCTGACCTGGCGGCGGAATTTGACCAGGAAGTGCGTTACGTGGAGGACACTGTACGGCACGCATTCACCGCACCGCTGCACGACGTCCGCGATGAACTGGGAGCGGCACGTTCGCGGCTTCTCGAATTGGAGATCAGAGTGGCGGCGACCGGTCATTTGGCCACCGGTCCGGGGCATGCCGCCCTCGGCCGCGGCTACTTATCGCTGCACGATTACTCGGCCGCCAGGATGCACCTCGAGAAGGCATGGGAGGCTGGGGCCCGGCACCCGGAAGTGGCCGTGGCTTTCGGCCGGGCACTCGCAGCGCTTTACCTTCAGCGTCGCGCTGAGGTGGAATGGGAAGAGGCGACTGAGAGGGAGAAGGCTCTTGCCGGCGCCAGGACCGAATTGGGGGATCCGGCACGAGAGCTGCTCAAGCAGGGGCGGGAGGTGGCCACCGAGTCCCCCGAGTTGGTGGAGGCTCTTTTGGCGTCGTGTGAGGAACGGTGGCAGGACGCGGTTCGTCAGTCGGCGGCCGCCCACGATCGTCTCCCGTGGTTGTACGACGCGCGGGTGCTGGAAGGGGAGGCGTGGAGAGAGTTTGGTCGCGAGCTGTTGGAGGTCGGCGAAAACTCGGGTGCCGTGGACGCATTTGACTCGGCCGAGGAAGCACTTCGCCGGGCCGTTTCGTTCGGCCGCAGCGACCCTGCTGCATTTCAGAGCCTGTGTGACCTCGGATTGAAGCGCGCCGAGCTGGGACTCTTCGGTATTGGGGGGAATTTGGAGAAGGTGGTTGCCGATGCCCTGCCGGATTGCGAGAGTGCGGCCACGGCGGATCCCGACAGCGCCGACGCCGTTCTCGGGAAATCTGCGCTCTGGGTTCGTCTCGCCGAATGGCGACTGGAGCGCCAAGAGGACCCCACCGAAGCTCTGGAAAACACCGAGAGGGCGGCGCGGGAGGCGCTCCTGCTGGCGCCCGATGACGGTGATCCGTCGATTCGTCTGGCGAGTGCCGCTGTCCTCCGGGCGCAGTACCGATTGGGGTTGGATAAAGATCCTACCGAGGACCTCGAGCGGGCGGTCCAGTGGTTCGAGCGCGCCCTTGAGCGAGAACCGTCCAGACTTGAGGCACTGGCGAACCTCGGCAAGGCCCACTGGCTCGCGGCCGGCTGGGAAACCAGTCAGGGAAGTGATCCTCGAATTCATTTCGACCGAGCCGTGCATGCCTACGGCCGCGCCGTTGAGGCCGTGCCTGACAGTGCGCTGGTGCGCAATAACCTCGGCGCCACCTGGTATCAACGAGCATCGTGGGAGATTGAGGAGGGCATTGACGCCACGACGAGCCTCCGCCGAGCGGTTCAGGAGCTTGAAAACGCGCGCAAGCTCAGTCCTGGATTGGCGCTGGCTTCCCTCAATCTGGGGTGGATGTACACAACGCAGGCCGAACAGGAAATCGCTCAGGACCGAAACCCGATGCCGGCTTGGGACAGGGCGGTGGAGGCGTACCGGCGGTGCCTGGAGATCCAGGCCGATCATGGGGTGGCGCTGAATCGTTTGGTTTCGGTTCGATTCAAACGAGGTTGGTATCTGGAGGGAGTCGGCAGCGATCCTTCGCTGGAATTCGATGCTGCGGTGGCTCTTGCCCGGGAGGCTTGGGATACCACCCCAGATGATGGACTTGCGGTTCAGCGGCTGGGAGTGGCACTTCTGCGGCGCGCGGCTTGGCGGGCAGGTTCTCCAGACGATTTCGAACGCGCGCGTGTCCTGCTGCTCGAAGCTGTTGAGTCCTATGGGAGGAGCGCTGGGCCCATCGCCGATCTCGCCGAGAAGCTTGCCGAGGGCGAGGACGATATGAAAAAGGCCAGGCGTCTGCGGTCGCTGGCAGCCGAAATCCGTCGAGCGGAAGCGGATTGGTGGGGTTAAGGTACCCTCTCTCGGATGCAGTACGCCGGTGAGGCCTTTTCATTGGGAGCGGCAGCCGTGTGGGCGGTGGCGGTGATCTTTTTTCGCCGGGCGGGCGAGACGACTTCGCCCTTTTCGCTCAACCTCTTTCGGGTCGGTGTGTCGGCTCTTCTGTTGCTTGGTGTCATCTCTATTTCCGGCGAAAGTCTCTTTGAACTTCATGCAGTCGAGGACTACCTCTGGTTGGCCCTGAGCGGGATCGTCGGCATTGCCATTTCGGACACGATGTTCCACCGATGTTTGAATATGGTCGGGGCGGGCATCAATTCGATCGTCGACTGCCTCTATTCGCCTTTCGTCGCAGGACTGGCCTTCCTGATGTTGGGGGAGAGCCTGAGTCCGGTGCAGCTCTTCGGAATGGTCCTGGTGATCGGGGGTGTGGTGTTGACCACCAGAATGGTGCCGCCGGAAGGTGCGACCCACCGAGACCTGGTCATAGGCGCGTTGTGGGGTGTCGGCTCGATGGCGACATTGGCTTTGGGTGTCATTTGGGCCAAGCCGGTGCTGGAACACTCCTCGGTGTTGTGGGCGACGACTTTTCGCCAGGTTGCCAGTTTTGCGGCGATGGCGCCGGTGGCGCTTGCGGCCCGGAACCGGCGGATTATTTGGGGCGTTTTCCGGCCCCGAGCCGATTGGCGATTTACGGTTCCGGGAACCATCTTGGGCTCATTCCTGGCGTTGTTGTTGTGGCTCGCCGGGATGAAATACACCCAGGCCGGCACTGCCGCAGTCCTCAATCAGACCAGCACGGTGTTCATCCTGATTCTGGCGGCGATCTTCCTTCACGAGCCCTTCACCGGCCGTCGTTGGGTGGCTGCGGGCCTGGCGTTGGTCGGTATCGTCATGGTCACGATAGGGTAGGCCTCAGATAAACTATTGCAAAAAGCCACAAGAAGATTAGCCACAAAAAGGCGCGAAAAAGCACAAAAAAGGAAACAAGAGAGGGCAACCTTTTCTTTGATAAGGGATTACAAACAAAGACACTGTTTTTTAATGGGTTTCTCTTAGTGACGTTTTGCGCCTTTTTGTGGCTATTGCTCCCTCTTCGTGGCATCCCCCTCGATTATTCGGTGCGCTAAAGGAGGAGTCGTTATAGTTCCCCCGGAGGGTCCATGACGTTATTGATTGTGTTGCCGGGTCGCGAGGAGGAGGCTGATCGTCTTGCGGCCGATCTCCGGGCCGTCGACGGGGGAATTGAGGTCCGGGTGTGGCCCGATGTCGGTGACCCGGAACACGTCGAAATGGTCGTTGCCTCGCGTCACCCCAGGGGGATTCTGGGGTTGTTTCCAAACCTGCGGTTGGTTGCCTCTTTTGGCGCAGGCGTGGAACACCTGGTCGGGGATCCCGATTTGTCGGAGGGTGTTGCGGTCGTTCGTACCGTCGATCCTGCACTGGCAAACGGCATGGCGGAGTATGTCGTTACCGCCGTCGCCAACTGGCGCAGAGGAACCAAGGTCTACAGCCACGATCAAGACCTGGGCCGATGGCGACCCCAGATCTATGGCCTTTCCGCGACGGTCGTTGTGTTGGGGATGGGGCGGATGGGGTCCGCCGTGGCCAGGGCGCTCGGAGCAGTCGGCCACCAGGTCATCGGTTGGACCATGACAGGGCGCCTAGTCGAGGGAGTCGAGTGTATCGCTGGGCGTTCGGCCCTCAACGGCGTGCTGCCGGTTGCGGACGTCCTCGTCTGCCTTCTGCCTCTGACCCCCGACACCGAGGACATTTTGGACCGTGAACTCTTCTCATCGATGAAGAAGGGATCGTTGGTGATCAACGTTGGGCGAGGCGCCCACCTTGTTGAGGATGATTTGATTGAAGCTCTCGCCATCGGCCGTCCGGGACACGCGGTGCTCGACGTTTTCCGTGAAGAGGCTCTTCCGACTGACCACCTCTTCTGGACTCATCCGGCGATCACAATCACGCCCCACGTCGCCGCCCTGACCGATCCGCGAGGGGCCTCCGAACGCATCGCGGAGAACTGGCGGCGACTGCACGCCGGGGAAGCGCTCTTGGACCGCGTCGATCGGGGACGAGGGTATTAACCACCAAAAAACGGGGGCCCGAAGGCCCCCGTTTTGGTTGGTGAATATTACAGACTAGTCGTCTTCGTGCAGATTCTCTGGGTACTGATAAACGCCAGGGGCGAGGGCATTATCCATAATCAGGCCGCCCAGAGACTTGGGTTCGTCGGTGTCCCACCAGGATCCGCCTGGACCGTAGTAGTCCATCAGGATGGTAGCGGTTTCGACGGCAAAGTCATCGTCCCAAATGGAGATGTCTTCGGCGATGCCGAGGCCCCAGGAATTGACCTTGATGGCGTGGCAGCTGACGGCGCAGTTGTTCGGCATACCGCCCTGGTCTTGATACATCAGGGTTTTTTCAGGCGGAATCGGCTCAAAGGTGTGCGAGTGAATGTCGTAGTTCAGAGCCGATTTTGCAACCTTCGGCATGTGACACTTCGAGCACCGGGAAAGGCCCATGGAGCGTTCGGGTGCGTAGGGGTGATGGGAGTGTTCGCTGACGATTTCTCCGATCTCAGTTTCGTTGGCCTCGTAGTCGGCGACCATCTCAACCGAGATCTCTTCGAAATCACCGTGGGTGGCGTGGCATGCGAGGCACAGCGTGTTGTTGTCGTTGGAGGTTGGGATCGTGAGACCATTATCCCTGATCGACTCAACGATCTGGTGCTTGTTGGAGGTGTTGCGGTGCGGGTTGTGGCACTCGGAACAGCGGACTTCGTGGAAGGCGAAGGTCGGCTTGGTGCTTTCCTCGAAATCGTGCGTCTGTTGATGGTGTTTTTTGGAGTGCTTGCCATCGGGCCAGCGACCTGCGTTGTCGGTCCAGAAATCGAGGAAGTTCTCGCCGCTGCCGGGGATCCACTGGCGATCTTCGGCCTCGTCGTAGGGATAACCATGCAGACCATCGGGCACTGATGAAGGACGAATGTGACACTGTGCACAGACCCAGTTGGCGTCTTGAGTACTGAGATCTGAGATTTTGACGATTGTGCCGGTACTCGGGCCGTCAAGAATGTGGGACGAACCAGGACCGTGGCAGCTCTCGCAACCGACGTTTGTCAGGTCCTTGTTGCCGTCGTGGTCGAAATCCCAATAGGTGGGATCACCGGGCATGACCAGCGCGGCTGGATAGAGATCAGCCTGGAATTCGCCGTTTGCATCCTGGGTGACCGACTTGATTCCTGTGGAGTGACAGCCGATGCAACCCTTGGAGTAGGACCGGCTGTTGTTGGCGGCGAACTCGGAGGCGCTGACGCCGGGGCTGAATTTCGGCAGATTGTCGGCGTCGTACCAGTCGGTTCCGTGATAGATGACATAGCCGTTGGTGTCGAGATTGTATTGGATCACTGATATGTAGTTGTCGGCGGTCAGGCCGTCAGGAGTCCCGGTGACCGGCGTCCGAACCACGTAACGTTGTTTCCAGCCGACACCGCCCTGAACTGCCACGAGGTTTGAGGTCAGTTCACCGATGGTGATCGAATAGTTGGAACCATCGAAGGCGAGGACCGGGGCGTTGGGTTTGTAGATGTCGAATGCCGAGTCGATGGTATTGAAGTCCAACCCCTCGACGAAGTCATTGACGCCATTCTGGTTATAGTCGTTGGCGACGGTGTCCTCGGTGGGTGTTCGGATCTTCATGCGATGAAGCGTGTCCCGGAACCCTGCCGACCATGTATGGCAGGAAATACAGAACTCGGATCCGACGTAGACGCCTTCTTCAAGGGTCTTTTCGGGATACATGTCCTGCAGGATGGAAATCATCTCCTGCCGCCCATCGGTCCTGATCTGTTGTTCCATGGGATTTTCCTTGATGCCGTCAATCGCAAAGACCGCGGCCGCGAAGGCGAGTATCCCGATAAACATGATAAGAGTGAAACGACGCATAAATCCTCCCTTTTTTATTATCCTAAGATGAGTGATTCTGGCGGATGAGATGTGCCGAATCCTTGATGCTCTGGTGCTTGAAGAAAACGCAGGCATACCCGAAGGTCTGTTGAGGCTTTCTGAAAGCAGGAACCGACGCGGGGGCTCCGTAGGAGTCCAGCGTGGGCTTGGCCCAGAGCGCAAGGAGATGGTGCAGATCGCCGCTGAGGATTGCTCATCTTAGGATCTTTATTCGATGAGTAGACTCGGGTCGTGGTTGGACCCGTGAATGGCGGTGTGACAATTCTGGCAATTACGGTATTTCGTCCGTGACAGATCGTGGTAGGCCGGAACGTCGGCGTGGCATTCGAGGCACAACATCATCACGCTGGGGCGCTGGAGTTGCCGCGGATTGGTACTGCCGTGCGGCATATGGCAACTGACGCAGCCCCTGCGATCGGCGGGGGGGTGGGGGAAAACCAACGGGAGACGTTTTTCGGTGTGGCATTCGACGCAGGGGCCACCGTTCGAAGCGAGGATCGATCGAGCGACGTGGTTCCGCCCATGGATCGAGTGGCAGGATGTGCAGTCAAACGCTCGACTTCCGTTTCGATGAGCGTATGGGAGGTTGAACGAGGCGCCGACTCCTTGGTGACATTCGACGCAGCGGTCCCTGTCGGGGACCAGAGTTCGCGGGGAATCGTGGCCGGCGTTGTGGCAGTCAGTGCAGCCGACTTTGAGCCGGACATGAGCCGGTGTCGAACTGTCGATGGCCGCTCTCTGGTCTGTGTGGCATGAGAGGCAAGCGTCATCTGCGGGTTTTCGAATAACGTTGTCGGTCGAGGGATCGTCCATGTGGGCGTCGCCGGCCTCGTGGCAGGTCGCGCAGGCGCCTGCAAAAATCTGATCAGATCGAGCGGCCATAGCCGTGCCGTGGGGGCTTGAGGCGAAGGCCTCGCCGACCTCGTCGTGACACATTGCGCAGTCCTCGGCCGTTGGGCCCTCTGTGGCGAGGAGGGGACCGACCGTCATCATCAGCAGCAGAGCAGGGAGAATGGAGAGGCGGGTTACGGTCATCGGCTGAAACTCCATCTGAGAGAGAGGCCATAGCGGGTTGCTGTGAAATCATCGACGGCGGCCAGGTCTTCATCGTAGTCCCAGTACTGGATGAAAGCGCCGATCCGGGTGGCGTCGCTGAGGTCGTACCCGATACGGCCGACCGCGTTCCACGCGTCAACCGGCCAGGTGTCGCCACTGTCCGACGTGTAGGTGGCCGAGCCTTGCAGGTGGACACGGCCGTGGTCGGAATGCCCAAAGATTGTTGCGGTCAACAAATCGAGGTCGTAGATCGATACACCCGATTCGCCGTCCGGAAGAATGAGGTCGACGTGGCTCTCGAGCGAGACCTGATCCAGGTTGAGGCCGAACGAATGATCGCCCTGGGCGGATGTCCAGCCGAGTCCAAGGCCGTGGGCCGTCGAATCCCGGTCCAGCGCTGCGACCTCGTCGGGGTTGTCGGCTTGTTCATATCGGCCGTGAAAATTCAGATTCCATCCGCCGCCGAGCCTGGCCCGGAGTCGCGCCGTCAGCCGGTCCACATTTTCCGGGTCCGTCCGGAAGACATACCGCTCGAAGGATCCATTTTCATACTCAACCGAGGCATCAATGCCGCCGCTCGATGTCCATGCTACGCCACCGAGGAATCCGTCACTATCGCGTTTGACCTCAACCTGGGAACCGTCTGTGGTCAGGCGCCACGCCACTTCGCGCTCGGCTGTGAAAGCGCCGCCCCAGACACTCCATGCCCCGCTGTTCCAGTCCAGCGTCAGGCGAGTGTCTGTGTCGGTGAAGTCGTAGAAACCGCTTTCGTCAACGGGGGCTTCGATCTCGAAGACCTGACCCGCCGGGTTGACGGTGTGAAGCAATCGACGGCCGAGCAGGGAGGAGTCCGCCGAGGCGTCTCGGTAGGAGCCCCCAAGGCGCAGGGTCCACGACGAGGCCAGGCGGAACCCGAGCCGAAGGGCGCCGACCAGACTGTCCATCTGGGTGGAACCGACGACTTCGTCAACCCAAGATGTTGTGCCGATGGCGCCCCCGCCGATGTCGTAGGTCTCCCATATTGTGGCTGTTCCGTTGGGGTCGGCGCCTGAATCCAACTCGGCGTTCGAATACAACAGAGTGGCCACGCCTTCCCAACGGTCGTTCCCCCAGGATGCGGTCAAGGAACTGGTGGGTACGTCTTGCTCGTCCTCTGCCGTGCTGCCGACACTGGCGAATAGATCGGGGTCATCGGGGTTCGACAGCGCACGGTCACCGGCGACAAAAGGCCGGTTCTTTCGTTCGTACTGTGCCCAGGTCTGTTCGAAGACCAGTCGGACAGGCAGACTTCTGTTTTCGACCCGAATACCGAACTCACTCATTGTCTCGTCGAGATCGACGCCCAAGGGATAGAGCTCGTTCAGTCCGTAATGGGGGCGATAAACTCTGCCGTCACGATCGACCCGCCTCATTTCGAGACCAATGGTCCAATCTTCCCATCCTGTCCACACCACGCTGCCTCGCCATCGGCTGAGGTCCCACTGGTCGCGGCGGCCGGCGAGATCTGAACCGGCAAGGCCGAAGAAGCTCTGGTTGTTTCGATACTCCAGCTCGACCTGCAGCCCTGGGGTGAATTCAAGACCCAGATGGAAACTCTCCGCCGGTTCGGCATCGCCCCAACCCCACGCACTGAACGAGAAGTGCTCCAGACTGCCCTCGCCGCGAAAATCCAGATCCAACTGATCCAGGGAGAACCCGCTGTCGAGGTTGTACTGGCTCCTGAATGCATCCGGGTTGCCGGTCGTATCCATCCAACCGTAGGCCATCTCGACGGTGCCGCTCCACTCTTGGCACATGGCCGGCTGTGGCATTCCGAGCGCCACCAGTATCAGTACGGTCGTCAGAGCCGCGATCGAAATCCGGATGCAGGGTGGGGGAGTCATCGTCCACCTGACCCTTTCGGGAGAGTTGTGCTCATTCAGCGATTGAGTTTCGGGGACGGTACGTGTGGCGGTTGGTGACATTCCCATGACATGTCCATTGAAGCCCTGTCTTGTATGTTTGTCAAGGACATTTGAGCAAGTTTACATAAAAATCGTGAATTTTTTCACATGTTATTCATGAAATTGGGAGTTCTGACAATGCTTAATATTATTGACGATACTCGATTTCACTCTGTAAAATGAGAAAACAATACTGGGAAAGATTCCTGACAAGAAAGTTCGAATCGGCGACCTGAAGTCAGTCAATTTCATTTAATCCGGAGATTGTCTTTCTTTGAGTTGTTGACGGCTTCGAGTATCGAAACAAGCCTGGATTTTCTGACCTCTGGTCCCAGAATCGAGGTATAGGGAGGAAAGGCCGTTTCGAGTGGATTTCCGGACGCATGGGCCTGTCTTGGGACAGATGACAACAGACGACGGATTAACCGCGTCGGACCGGGAGGTCATGGTCGATTCCCGGCTATTCCATCCGAACTCCACGCAGGCGGTTGAGGGCCGCCATAACTTCGGCAACACGCGGCAGAGAGAGATCGCCGTCGGGGTGGCCGGTCAGGGCGTCCCATCCGGTGGCCCTGAGTTCCTCCAGGCGTTGGCAGATTTCTGGGACAGGCTCCATGGTCTCCCTGGCGGTTTTTGCCAGGCGCGCGAGGATCCAACCGATCGATCGCAGTTGGCAAGGGTCGACCAGTTGTTCGACGGCCCTGAGGTCGATGTCCGTCCGGCCGATCACCAGGGTATCGAGGCCCCGAACGACGATCTTGACCAAGCCGGGTCTCCGTTCGGGCTTGATCGAAGCCGGCGCCATCTGCCGAGGCTGCGGCCGTCTCAGTGGGTTTGCGTGTGCTTGGGTGCGTCCCGTTTGGTGGGTCTTTGCGATGGAGTGCGCCTCTGCAGTGACGTCCAACGGGCGAAAGGCATCCATCTGGATGACGGTGTCGGCGTGGTCAAAATAGTCCCCGGACCCGCCCATAACCAGGACGGTCGAGACGCCGATGGTGTCTCGGAGTTCGCGAACACGGTCAACGAAGGGAGTGATCGGTTCCGAGGTCTTTGCGACCAGGGTCTGCATGCGTTGGTCCCGAATCATGAAGTTGGTCGCAGACGTGTCTTCGTCCAAGAGTACCGTTTGGGCTCCGACTTCCATGGCCTCGACCAGGGCGGTGGCCTGGGATGTGGAGCCGGAGGCCAGATCAGTGGAGAAACACTCCGTCATCCGGCCTCCAGGCAGGCTGCCGATGAAGTCGGAAATGTCTATGCCAGAGACCGATCGCCCATCCTCGGCGCGGATCTTGACGGCGCTGGGCTCGGTGACCACCTGCTCGCGGCCGTCACCGGGGATGTGATCGTACACGCCGCTTTCCAGAGCCCTGAGCAGGGTGCTCTTGCCGTGGAAGCCTCCACCGACGATAAGCGTGATGCCACGGGGGATGCCGAGCCCGGAGACTTCACCGGAATTCGGGGTTGAGAGGGTCACGCGCAACGAGTCCGGTGAACTCAAGGAGACGGCGTTCTCCGCAGGTCGATCGTCGATGCCGGAGCGGCGGGGCAGGCACGACCCGTCGGCGAGAAACGCCAGAAGATCGTGATCGGCCAGTCGGGCCCGGAGGGCCTCCTGGTCTTCTACGACGGCACAGTGTCGCTCGAGGGCCTCGAGGTCGAGGTGGGGCGCTATCAGTGAACGCTCGACGATGTCGGGTAGGCGTGAGCACAGGAGATCGGCCGCGCGGCGGCCCTTGATTCGTCGGCCGCTGCCTGGCAGTTCGAGGCGGAAGCGGAGTTCAATGTCGTCACCGGTCAGGAGGCAGGCCGTTCGTTCCAAGATTGTCTGGCCCCCCGCGTCGATCGAAAGATCACGCTCAGGGCGGGCCGAACCTCGAAAGGACCGGGCCAGGAAATCCCTGGTCGCCCGCCGCCGGGCTGAGTTTTTCAGCGCTTTCGCAGGGAGGCGCGCCTGATCGAGGGGCACGAAGACCCTCAGCCTTGACGGCGCGGCGTAGGGATCGCCCTGGACGTGGTCAATCCGAAGGTTGAACCGTTCGAACCCGAGGTTCCAACCCTGGATATCCTTGTACGCCTTGTAGTTGCGTCCGTCGAGACCCAGAAGTTTTGCGCGAAGGCGCTCCATTGGCGGCTCCTTCTGTGAAATGCCAATTTTAACCCACCTTGTGAGTTTAAGTGTAAAGACCCTGCGGGCCCTGAAGGACCCGCCTACAGATCCAAGGTTCAGAGAGTTCAGTGTAGGCGCGTCCTTCAGGGCGCGCGGCTATGCTGCTCAGACCACTCTCAACACCAACTCAATCGGGCAGTGGTCCGAGCCCATGACGTCGGGGTGGTGTTTGATGTCGACGACTCGGTCTTTGAGCTCCGGCGAGATGAAGAAATAGTCGATGCGCCATCCGACGTTGCGTTGCCGG
>DAOWGJ010000297.1 GCA_030637505.1 Holophagae bacterium | reverse complement strand
GACCTGGCCCACCTGATGACAGTCCATCGAAAGAGCCACCCCAGGTCTCGGCGGCGGTAGAGGCACGGCGTGCCGTGCCCCTACAGACCCCACCGACCAATCGCCTCAAGCGCCCTCTCGGCCTGGGCTACCCTCCGTTCTCTCTTGGACCGGATCCGCCTCAAATCTTCGGGGCAGGTGATCAGTCCCCACGTGATGTTCGAGGGCTGAAAATTCGCCGGCGTTCGTTCTGTGAGGTGGCGAATCAGACCCCCCATGGCGGTCTCCGGAGGTGGCGGCCCCGGCTGCTCTCCCCGCATCTCCGCCGCGAGGGTCCTGCCGGCCATCAGGCCCGTTGCGGCCGATTCGACATAACCCTCGACGCCCGTCATCTGCCCGGCAACCCGAACGGCTGGCCGGTTGACCAGGCGAAGCAATGGATCGATGTGAGTCGGGGCGTTGAGATAGGTGTTTCGATGCACCATACCAAACCGTGCGAATTTGGCTTTTTCAAGACCGGGAATCATTCCAAGAACCCGTTTCTGGTCTGCCTGCTTGAGCTTGGTCTGAAAACCAACCAAATTCCAATGGTCCGCGGCCAGATCGTCCTGACGTAGTTGAACGACCGCCCAGGGCCGCAATCCCGTCGCTGGATCGATCAAGCCAACCGGTTTCATCGGCCCGAATCGTAGGGTTTCCCGACCCCTCTCGGCCATCACCTCGATCGGCAAACACCCCTCGAAGAAGGAGATGTCCTCCTTTTCGAACTGCTTGAACTCAACTCGCTCTGCAGCCAGGAGTTCGTCGATGAAGGCCTCGTACAATTCTTGGCTCAAAGGAGCATTG
The DNA here is from genome assembly GCA_030637505.1 of Holophagae bacterium. Classification (GTDB taxonomy): domain Bacteria; phylum Acidobacteriota; class Thermoanaerobaculia; order Thermoanaerobaculales; family Sulfomarinibacteraceae; genus DAOWGJ01. Next base: position 38,626 of record DAOWGJ010000297.1, on the reverse strand, counting down.
AGATAGTCCGCTCCCTCTCCCTTGTCATAGCGGGAGGCCCTGAAAAGCCGATCGTGAACCAGAGAATCTGCGGCCACAACCGGTGCAATCGCATCGAAGAAACTCAAAGCCTCCTCTCCCAGTAGTGCCTGGAACGCCCGGTGGAGTGCCGGCGACGTCAGGGGGCCCGTGGCAACAATCGCCGGTCCTTCCGGGATGTCGATGACCTCGGTCCGCTCCACCGTTATCAAGGGATGGTCGGAGATCCTTTCGCCGACCCTCTCCGAGAAGAGCGTGCGGTCAACGGCCAGCGCGCCACCGGCGGGCACGGCTGTTTCCCGGGCACACCGTATGATCAGGGATCCCAGTTGCTCCATCTCCCTCTTCAGTAAACCCACGGCGTTTCCTGGTGAATCTCCCCGAAGTGAGTTTGAACAGACCAGTTCGGCAAATTTTTCGGTTGTGTGTACCGGTGTTTGACGCGTCGGCCTCATCTCGAAGAGGTGGACGGACGCACCCGCTTCGGCCAACTGCCACGCCGCCTCACAACCCGCAAGACCTGCACCAACAACAGGGATTGAATCCTCGACGGCCTCCGTTCCCAGATCCGACATTCCGATCATCTCCGCCTCCGAATCAACCCGTCTGCCCCTCGTTCGACCATGCCCTGGATTTCCATTTCTACAATTTTCACTTGAACCACATCCACGGTCTGTCCCATCCTCTGGGCCAACTCGTCCGCAGTGACGGCCTCCCCGCGCTCGAGGTGCATCACCTCCGATTCATTCGTCGGAACGCTCCCTGCCTCCAGTCCCAGGGCATCAAGGAGATCACCTGGACAGGTCACCGGTTGGGCCCCGGCCCTCAACAAGCCATTGGGTCCCACCGACACCTCAGAGAAGATGCTGCCCGGCACGGCCATAACATCTCGACCCTCGTCCAAGGCCTGCCGAGCCGTGCTGAGCGCGCCGGAACGGGCAGCAGCCTCGATAACCACGACAACCGAAGCCAGTCCGGCGACGATCCGGTTCCTTTCGGGAAAATGGTGCCGGCGTGGAAGTGATCCGGGGGGATACTCCGTCACAAGAGCCCCGGTCTCGCCGATCTTCTCGGCCAATTCCGTGTGTTCCGGAGGATAGACCCGGTCCGGTCCACACCCCCAGACAGCCCAGGTTTTCCCGCCGACGCTGAGTGCCCCCTCGTGGGCAGCGGCATCCACGCCACGCGCCATTCCAGAGATGACCGTTCCGCCGGCCCGGCCGACACTTTCCGCCAAGAATCTGGAAACCTGAATACCATATGGGGTCGCCCGGCGAGATCCGACGATCGCGACCGCCGGCCTCCGGTCCAGACTTCCTTTAACGAAAAGACCCAAGGGGGGGTCCGCCGTGTGGTTCAGGGACGGAGGATAGTCCGGTGAATCTGAACTTATCCAGCGCCACCCCCCTCGGGAGACTCGTTCCAAAAGCATGGGAACCTCGGACTCCTCCGCCGACCCGGCAGCATCCAGCAGAGCCTTCGGCGCCCTGCCGTCCAGAATTCGACTGAGCTCCCCTTGTTGGTGGCCCACCTCGGCAACGATCCTGCGGACCTTGGCGCCCCCCCCGGCCATCAAGAGCCCCAGTCGCGAAATCTTTCGACCTTTTTTCATCAACCCCTCCGTTACGAGCCCCCCAATCCTAAAAGATCCCGCCCGTAGCGAGAAATACAGGCCAACCGATTCGACTTGCAGGTTATACTGGCTCGGTGAAATTCAAGGTCCTCGGTTGTTTTGGCGGTGACGATCCTACCTGTCGAATGACATCCTTTTTAATCGATGACACCGTTGCCATCGATGCCGGAGCAATCACGCGGGCGCTCGAAATCGACCAGCAGCGACGCATTCGCCACGTAGTCATCACCCATACACACAGTGACCACACGGCCACCCTGCCATTCTTGATTGAGAATATCTTCGGATTCGACGATGAGGCGGTGACCATATATTCGACTCGCAGGGTTTTGGCCAACGTCAAGCGCCACCTCTTCAACAATGACACCTGGCCGGATTTCAGTCGAATACCCAACCACCTCTACCCCTCGGTGCGCTTTGTCGAGATCACTGCCGGAGAGACCTTCACCATCGGCGGGCTCAAGGGGGGGGATTTAGAGATCACCCCAATTCCGGTCAACCACATCGTTCCGACTGTCGGGTTGATGCTTCGACAGGGCCGGTCGTCAGTTGGCTTCACCTCCGACACTGGACCAACCGAGGCCTTCTGGGAGCGCGCCAACAAGACCGAGGATTTGGTGGCGGTCATCACCGAGTGCTCCTTTCCGATCCGGCTTCAAGCCGTTGCCAACGTCAGTCTCCACCTGACGCCGACCACTCTCGCCGAGGAGTTGGCCAAACTCCGCCGTGGGCCCCGTGTTTTGCTCTACCACCTCAAGCCACCGTATCTCGATGAAATCAGGGCTGAGCTGAAAACCACTTCGCTGCTCCATCCGATCGAGGAGTTGGAGCAGGACCGGGTCTACGATTTCTGATAACGGCCCGAGGGGGCCAGCAGGGCCCCGAGGTCGGCGTTGAGGTCGAAGACCACCCGGCCGCGAAGACCTGGAGAGAAAATGTCGGGCTCGGGCGCGAGGGTAGCCCTGAGAACGAGAGACTCACCTTCTTTGTGAAGCCTCAGCACCTCAAGGGGAAAATGTCCCTTCATCCTCTCCAGAGTCCATCCTGTGTCCTGATTGGTCACCAGGAATTCGACGGACTCTGAGCGCACATCTTTGAAAAAGATACGATCTCCACGGGCGTTGACTTCTTCTACATCGATTCTGCTCTCGAGGAAGGCCACGGGTTCCCGCCAGGGTGTTTTTGAAAACCCAAGACTTCGAGAGACCTCGACAACTGTGGGCCGGGCATCACCCTCAAACGACAGGCCCTCGATCACATCTTCGTTCACCCTGCCGGCCCTCACGAGGAGGTGTTCAAGTTGCCTCTTGGTCACCGAGCACAGGGTCTTCGAAAAGAGATCCTCGATTTCCAACACCGCACCCCGAACGAGAAAACGGGCGGTTTCGGAGAACCAGAGCAGAGAGAAATCCGGTTCGTTCGAGGAATTGCTCTCTTCGGTGTGCAAAACGACTTCTCGGCGTCCAGCGGCCTCCCGGTAGACCCTGCCCCGGTCTACCGAGTAAACACCATCGGGGCCGGCGTCCTCGGTCCCAGCAGCTAACCGAACCGGGATGCCCGGAGCCACCACATGGCCACCAACCTCAAACCACGGCCATCGTCCTCCGAAAGCTGTTCCCCACCGGCACGGAGATGTGGTCACCGCCGCGATCACATCTGTAAACCCACCGAGGCCCGAACACCATCCATTTTCGACGGCTTCCTCAGGCGTGGCCTGGGGCCGGCCGTTGATTCTCAAGGGCAGCCGGCGAACCATCAATGCGGCAGCCTCTGCAGCCCCCTGTCGGGGGTCGATCCCCGCTGCCGACACCAGGTCGGAGGCCCGAGTCATCAAACCGGTCGATCCATGTGTTTGAGGAAGAACTCGTGAAGGCCAGAGCCCTGTCCCAGTTCCGGGTGGAATGTGGCCGCCAGGATTCCAGAGGCCCGAACCAAAACCGGATCTTCCTTCCGCCACGCCAAGATCTCCACGCCTTCGCCCACCCGGGTCAACCGGGGCGCCCGGATAAAAACACCCTTGGTGGTCACAGTTCCATCGAATGCCGGGTTAAAAATCAGGGGCTCGATCGAAGAAAAGACCTGCCGGCCGTATGCGTTTCTCTGGATATCGACATCCAATACACCGAGACTCTTCTGATGGGGCGTCACCTCAACGGCCAGGAGAATCACCCCTGCGCAGGTGGCCAAAACAGGAAGTCCGCCTTGAATTTTCTTTCCAATGCGGTCCAAGAGGCCCTGGGGTTCCATCAGGCGCAACATCGCGGAGCTTTCGCCCCCGGGAAGCACCAGGGCATCGACTGCCTCCAACTCTTGGGGGGTTCGAATGGGAACGCTGGCCACGCCCAGTCGGCGGAAGACCTCACGATGCGCTTCGAATGCGCCCTGAAGGGCCAGAACCCCGATGACACCGCTACCAACCACGGCGGGAAAGCATCTCCTCGGTGGTCAGTTTCCCGGAGTCCAGGCCTGACATCGCCTCACCCAGCCCCTTTGAGATTTCCAGAAGCTTGCCCGGATCTTGCCAATGGGTCACGGCCTGAACGATCGCCTTGGCCCGCGGTTCAGGGTCGGTCGCTTTGAAAATGCCCGAACCGACGAACACGGTCTCAGCGCCCAATTCCATGACCAGCGCGGCGTCCGCCGGTGTCGCAATACCGCCGGCGGCAAAATTTGGAACCGGAAGTCGCCCGTGTTCCGCAACCCAACAGATGAGCTCAAAGGGCGCCTGGATTTCTTTGGCGTGGGCCATTAACTCGTGCTGGTCGAGGATGCCGAGTGTGCGAATGCCTCGTTGCACTGCCCTCATGTGCCGAACCCCCTCGACAATGTCGCCGGATCCGGCCTCACCTTTGGTTCGAATCAACGCGGCGCCCTCTCCGATTCGACGAAGTGCCTCGCCCAGGTTTCTACAGCCACAGACAAAGGGCACGTCGAAGAGGTGTTTGTTGACGTGGTTCTCGTCATCAGCCGGCGTCAAGACCTCGCTCTCGTCGATAAAATCAACTTCGAGGGCCTGGAGGATGCGGGCCTCGGCGATATGGCCGATTCGGCACTTTGCCATCACCGGGATTTGAACGGTTTTTTGAATCTCCTGGATCTTCTCCAGGCCGGCCATTCGAGCCACCCCGCCCTCCACCCGGATGTCGGCGGGCACCCTTTCCAATGCCATCACGGCGACGGCGCCGGCATCCTCAGCGATCTTGGCCTGGTCCGCATTGGTGACATCCATAATGACGCCGCCCTTGAGCATTTCAGCCAAGCCAACCTTTACGCGGTACTTTTCTTCGTTATTTTTCATCTCATCCTCCGAACCGCGGCATTGTACACCCACGGCTGCTCCAGTCAGTCATCGGTTGTTCCGGACTCGTCTTTTGTTTATATTTTCTTGGTGGTGCGTCGGCGAAGGAGAAGGAGAGAGACCATGTTGACGACTATGTGGGCCGTCGCCGCCGCCGGATATCCCCACCCTTCATAGACCAATCCGAACACCAAACCAAGAGCCAGAGCGAACACCGGCCACACCCAGAGACGACGATCAGGGACTATGTGCAACAGGGCGAAGAGAATCGCGGCAGCCACCAAACCGATCCATGGCTGAAGCAGCACCCTGATCAGAGCTTCTTCGGCCAAACCCGAGAAGACCGCGACCGCCACGGCATCGACGACGGTCCACCCCTGGATCATGCCGGCCTGCCATCGCTGGAGGTCCCTGACGGCCGGGATCACCAGAAGACCACCCATAATCGCCAGAGCGAAAGCTCCGGTGATGACGCCGGCGCCGAGTGACTCAATCCAAGGGGTGGGCGGCAGGAAAGCCGTCAACACCGCCCGGTCCCGGAAAAAGAGCCCGACAAAAGCCACAACCGCCAAGATGCCCTCCTGGTGGAGTAACGCCGTAGCGCGTATCGGCTTGGGTTCAACGGTGAACTGCTGCGTCACGCTGATTGAGAAATCCTCACGGCTCGCTGGGAATCACGTCGGTGTCGTCACCCTCGTCCTCCTCCGGATCCACCACCTTGGCCACCGAGACGACCCTGTCCCCGTCATCGAGACGGATGACCCTGACGCCCTGCGTGGCCCGGCCCGCTTGCCGGATTTCATCGACCCTGGTCCGAATAACGATACCCTTTTCGGTCACAAGAAGGACTTGGTCGACCTCGGTGACACATCGGATTCCGGCAACCTTGCCGTTCTTTTCAGTCAGGCGGACAAGGATGATGCCCTTGCCTCCGCGCCCCTGGATCCGGAATTCTGACAGAGGTGTTCGTTTGCCGAAGCCTCGATCGGTCACTACCAGAATATCTGCCTCGGACTCTGCCTCAAAGGAGGCCACCTCTTCGACCCAATCATCGATCCCGATTGTTATACCGCGCACACCAGCGGCGGTCCGGCCCATCGAGCGTGCCTGGTTTTCATGAAAGCGGATCGCCCGCCCTCGATGGGTGCCCATGAACACATGGCTGTTGCCCGCGGTCAGGTGAACCGTGAGCAGTTCGTCTCCCTCGTTGACCGTGACCGCACGAAGCCCGTTGGTTCTGATGTTTTCGAAGTCACTGAGAGGGGTTCGCTTGACCCTCCCCATTCGGGTGGCGAAGAAGAGGTACTGGTCTTCCTTGTCGTCAAAATTGCGCACCGCCAAGAGGGTTTCGATCCTCTCGTCACTCCCGAGTTTGAGGAGATTGATCATCGCGCGCCCCCTGGCGTTGGGCGCGACCTGCGGCAACTCGTAGACCTTTCGAGAAAAGACCCTGCCGGTATTGGTGAAAAACAACATCGTTGCGTGTGTCGAGGCGACGAAGAGCTTCCACATTTCGTCTTCTTCTTTGGTGGCCATGCCGACCTTGCCCCGTCCGCCCCGCCGTTGTGCCCGGTATTCAGTCAAGGCTGTCCGCTTGATATAGCCCCCACGAGTGACCGTGATGACCATGTCCTCTTCGACGATCAAGTCCTCCATTTCAATATCGGAATAGTCGTCGACAATCTCGGTTTTCCGAGCATCCCCATGCGCCGCCTTGACCGCCTCCAACTCTTCGACGACGATGTCCTCGATCAAGGCGTCGGATTGGAGAATCTCCTCGAGGTGGGCAATCGTCGACTGGAGCTCTCGGTACTCCTCGAGAATCTTGTCGCGCTCCAATCCCGTCAAGCGCTGCAACCGCATGTCGAGAATCGCCTGCGCCTGAACTGCAGAAAGCCCGAACTGCTCCATGAGGCCTGCCTTGGCCTCCGGTGGGTCCGTCGCCGCCCTGATGAGCTTGATGACGGCATCGAGGTTATCCAGTGCAATGACCAGACCTTCGAGAAGGTGGGCGCGTTCTCTGGCCCGTGCCAGGTCGAATTGTGTGCGCCGAACGATCACCTCTTTTCGGTGGTCGATGAAATGGCCAAGAAGCTCTTTCAGGGTGAAGACTTTGGGTTGATTATTGAGGATTCCCAGGAGGATGATCCCGAAGGAAGACTGCATCTGGGTCTGTTTGTAGAGTTGATTGAGGACGATCTCGGGAATCGCATCCCGCTTGAGTTCGATGACGACGCGGATCCCGTCCCGGTCACTCTCGTCTCTGAGGTCGGCAATGCCATCGATTTTTTTGGTGTGGACCAGGTTGGCAATTTTTTCGACCAGGGTCGCCTTGTTGACCTGGTAGGGCAGCTCTTCAACGATGATGCGGGGGCGTTTTTTGCCGTCAGCCTCTTCGATGCGAACGCGTGCCCGCATTCGCAGACTGCCCCTGCCGGTCCGATACGCATCGACGATGCCTCGACGACCATGAATGAACCCCGCCGTCGGAAAGTCCGGCCCGGGAATCAGGGACAGCAGTTCCTCAAACGACACCTCCGGCCTTCGGCAGACGGCCACGGCGCCGTCAATGATCTCTCCAAGATTATGGGGGGGAATATTGGTCGCCATACCCACCGCGATGCCTGTGGACCCGTTGACCAGAAGGTTGGGATAGGAGGCCGGTAGCACTCGCGGCTCACTCATCGACCCGTCGTAATTGGGGCTCCAATCGACGGTTTCCTTGTCGATGTCGTCACCGAGAAGTTGATGCGCCAACCGGGTCAGCCGGACCTCGGTATAGCGCATCGCAGCAGCAGCATCTCCGTCGACTGATCCGAAATTTCCCTGGCCGTCAACCAGGGTGTAACGCATCGAAAAGGTCTGGGCCATTCGGACGGCGGTGTTGTAGATTGCGAGATCACCATGGGGGTGGTACTTGCCCATGACGTCACCAACGATGCGCGCCGATTTCCTATAGGGCCGGCCGGCGGTGCTTCCGCTTTCCCACATCCCGTAGAGGATTCGACGGTGGACCGGTTTGAGCCCGTCCCGGACATCAGGCAATGCGCGGCCGATGATCACGGACATCGCATAATCCAGGTACGAGTTCTTCAGCTCTTCTTCGATGGTGATGGGTACGCGTTGCCCTCGCGGCGTGTCGTGAATTTCATTCATGCGTCGTTCCGTTAAATGTCGATGTTTCGAACATCAAGGGCATTCTCCTCGATGAACCGCCTTCGCGGCTCAACAGCATCGCCCATCAAGATCGTAAAGAGTTCATCTGCTTGAGCGCCATCCTCAACTGTGACCTGGAGATACCTACGGTTTTCCGGGTTCATGGTCGTTTCCCAGAGTTGGTCCGGGTTCATCTCACCAAGACCCTTGTAACGGGAAATGGAGAGTCCCTTCTTGGCAACCTCGAACACGTGGACCACCAGTTCGTCCAGCGACGAGAAGGTCGTACTCTCCCCGTTGCGCTCGAGGTGAAAGGGTCCAACCCTCATGGCATCCAGTTGCTCCAAGATGTGACGAGCGCGCCGATAGTGCCCGCTTTCGGTCAATTCCCGACCTAGATTGACGTCCCAGCCACGGCCGTTGTGTCCCACGTGAAACCGGACATACTCCAACCCGTGCTCGTCGTCGTTTTCGACCCGGACCTCGTCGTAGCCCAAACCTTCAATGACCGACGCCAGCTTCGCCGCCGTTCCGGGACGTCCGCTGAAGTCCAAGTCAATCGCCGCTGTGACACTGTCTTGCGGCCACCCTCGCTTTTCCAGGTTTTTCACCGTCGCCAGCCACTCGCCGGCCATTGAGATGCCGTGCCGAAGGTCTCGGCCCGTCAAGGTTGTCTGCGAGCCCTCGACTCTCAGGCTGTATTCCTCTTCGACCCGATCGAGAAGAAACTGTGAAAGATCTTCGTCGTCTTTGATGTAGGTCTCTTTCTTTTTCCGGGTCACTTTATAAAGGGGCGGTTGAGCAATAAAAAGATGTCCACGCTCAACCAATTCCCGCATCTGGCGGTAGAAGAACGTCAGCAGCAGCGTCCGAATGTGGCTGCCGTCGACGTCGGCATCGGTCATGATGAAGATTTTGTGATAACGAACCTTGAGCGGGTCGAATTCCTCGGCGCCGATGCCGGTTCCCAGGCATTGGATCAAAGCTCGGATTTCCTCGGATGCCAACATTCGGTCGAAGCGGGCCTTCTCGACGTTGAGTATCTTGCCCCTGAGAGGCAAGATCGCCTGAAATCTCCGGTCTCGCCCCTGTTTGGCTGAGCCCCCGGCAGAGTCCCCCTCAACAATGAAGAGCTCTGCCTTTTCGGGATCCCGCTCGGAACAGTCCGCCAGTTTTCCGGGGAGCGCCGAACTCTCGAGGGCACTCTTGCGCCGGGTCAGTTCTCGAGCCTTGCGGGCCGCATCACGAGCATGGGCCGCATCCAGGCATTTTCCGATAATGGTTCGGGCCACCGCGGGGTTCTCTTCGAAGAATGTTGCCAGCCTGTTATTGATGACCGACTCAACCCATCCTTTGATGTCAGAGGAAACCAGTTTGTCCTTGGTTTGACTCGAAAACCGCGGTTCGCAGACCCGAACCGAAATGATGGCGGTCAGACCCTCCCGGACATCCTCGCCGGACAGATTTTCCTTCATCCCTTTGAGCAGGTTCTGCGCCTGGGCATAGGCGTTGACGGTCCGTGTCAGGGCAGCACGGAAACCCGAGAGGTGTGTCCCTCCATCACGGTTGAAAACCGTGTTGGTAAAGGCCAACACATTCTCGCTGTATCCGTCATGCCACTGCATCGCGACCTCGATGCTCTCCCCTTCGTCATTTTCGTCGAGTAAACTCACGGGTTCGGGATGGAGAGGGCTCTTGGACCGGTTGAGATAACGGACAAATTGTGTCAGTCCTCCCTCAAAAAGAAACTGTTCCTCGCGCTCGTCTTTTTCGTCAAAGAAATGGATCGAAACGCCGGAGTTGAGAAAGGCCAATTCCCTCAGATGGCGAACCAGGAGATCCGGATGAAACACCAGGACCGAGAAGACCTCAGGGTCAGGTTTGAATCTAACGATTGTCCCGGTTCTCTTGGTGCGGCCGACCGCCTTGAGGTCCGCCAGGGGCTCACCTCGACGATATTCTTGTTCCCAAACCTCTCCGTCGCGGTGAATTTCCAGGCGCAGCCATTCCGACAAGAAGTTAACCACACTGACACCGACTCCGTGAAGCCCGCCGGAGACCTTGTATGAATTGGAGTCAAACTTCCCGCCGGCGTGAAGTTCGGTCATGATGACCTCGGCTGCGGAACGTCCCGTTTCGGTGTGCATTCCAACGGGAATGCCGCGCCCGTTGTCTTCAACGGTCACGCTGTTGTCGGCGTTGACGGTGACCTTGACCTCATCACAGTGTCCCGCCTGGGCTTCGTCAATCGCGTTGTCGACAACCTCCCAGACCATATGATGAAGACCGGAAATGTCGTCGACGTCCCCAATGTACATCCCCGGCCGTTTCCGGACTGCTTCCTTGCCCTTGAGGACCTTAATGCTTTCTTCAGAATAAACGTCAGTCATGTTTCGAACCCCTGCGGGAATTTCGCCTTTGGATTTTTCCTTCGATCATCGACCACCATGTTGCTGCCGGTATCACGTCCACCATGCCCCTGTCATGAGCACTGGTCATGATCACCTGCCTCGTGTGACCTAACGAATCAACCAGTTTCGAAAACACCCGGTCATCCAGTTCGGCATCGACATCATCAACCAAGACCGGGAGGTGTTCGTTCCGTCGTTCCTCGACCTGAGCAAGATTCGACATCCACAAGGCTACGGCTACGATCTTAACCTGACCTGCACTGAGGACATCTCGGACGGGACGCCCTCCGGTCCTCAAAGTAAGATCGTGACGGTGAGGCCCGTCGAGAGTGAATCCCGCTCGGCAGTCGCGAACTCGATACTCATAATACCTTCGCCGGTAGAATTCCGCCACTGTTTCCTTGTCGAGGTTCTCTCTTTTGAGTTCCGTTCGATAGACCACGTCAAGATCAGGAAAACCCCGGCCTCTCAGGGCTTGGTACATTGACTGAAAACCAGCCTTCCACTGATTGACAACCCGAACCCGGCGATCAACGACCACAGCGGCGGCTCGGGCCAGTTGATCCTCCCAGAGTTCCATCTCGGTCTGAGATCGATGCCCGGACAGGGTTGCATTTCGTTGTCGAAGGATCGTGCGGAATCTTGTGAGGTCCTCGAGATGGTTTGAGTCAAAAAAGAACGCCATCCTATCGACGAAGGCTCTCCGGTGTTCCGGTGCGCCATTGACTAAAGCCGTATCCTCGGAGGACAAGGTGAACACGGGAAATTGAAACAGGTACTCGTCCAGCGGTACAACGACACCGTTGATTTCGAAACATCGACTCACGGTAGTTCCGCACTCGACGATTTGACGGAGATGAACTGTTTGTTGGCGATACTCAACCCATGCTTCGAGTCGAAACGCCCTGTCTCCATGACGAACCATCTTGCGAACGGTCGCCTGGCGGAAGGAACGCACGTTGCCTACCACGGCGATGGCTTCCAAAAAATTAGTTTTTCCCTGCCCATTGGAACCGGAAATCAGGTTCGTTCCCGGGGCTACCTCCGTCGAGCCATTCTCGAGATTTCGAAACTGCCAGATGACGAGCTTTTTGAGCTCCATGATCGCCGGTAGCGTTGCTGCTCCTGCGTTCTACTGCCGCATCGGCATCAGAACGTAGATGTATTCCTCGAGACGGGGATCATCCTCAACCGGCACAACCACCGTCTGCGTATTTCCGTCCTTCATCTGAAGCTCTATAACATCAACATCAAGTGCTTGGAGAACGTCCATGAGATAGCCGGCGTTGAGCGCCACGTCGATTGGTTCACCCTGGTATGAGATCGTCAATATCTCTTCGGCGCTTCCCTTCTCAGATCCCATGGACATCAGCATCATCTCCCCGGCCGCAGGATCAAAACGGAATCGAACGCCTCGCGCCTTTTCGTGCGCCATCAAGCTGACTCGGCGAAGAGACGACAACAGTTCCTGCCTATTGACACGTGCCCTGAATGGGTTATCTCGTACAATCACCCTCTCATACTGGGGAAAACGGAGATCGACAATTCGAGAAACCAGGGTCCTATCCCCCATCCAAAAGCCCATGTGGTTTTCTCCTACAGAAATTCGAACGCTTTCATCGGAGAAGCGTCCGAACTCTGTCAAGAGCTTTCGGGGAAAGAGCTGCTGTTCAAATGGAGGATTATCGTCCGGTACCGCCGCCCTGACCACCGCCAGTCGATGCCCGTCGGTCGCAGCAATTTCAATCTCACCCGGTAGAAGTTTGACCAACGCTCCATTGAGCTGAAATTTTGGGTCGTCCTTGGTGATAGCAAAATCAACACGCTTGAGCATCAACTGAAAGAGATCCAGCGGGAGTTGATAGTCGCCGGAATCAGGAACCTCAGGAACCGTTGGATACTCGGCAGGATCGGTGACGGCCATACGCGAATGAAATCGGCCACTGGTTATTTCAACGGAATCTCCATCCAACCGAAGGACAAAATCATCCGCCGGCAAGTTTCGAACCAGGTTCTGAAAAACACGGCTCTCCAGAGTCACGCGTCCTCCAGAATGAACGGCGGCGGCGCAATCAGTCAAAATGGTCAGGTCAAGATCTGTGGCGACCAACCGAAGCCGGTCCTCAACTGTCTCGGCGAGAATATTTGCCAAAATTGGAATCGTGGTTCGGTGTTCTACAACTCCCTGGAGAATTGAAAGCTCCTGGAGGACGAGGTTACGCTGTAGTTTGACTTCCATCGACGACTCCTCCGACGAAGAACAATACCTTGATCTGTGTAAAAACTAACATAAGTCATCGTTATCGTCGAGGAGGTGAAAAAGTAGTGTTTCTTATGGAAGTATTCTTTCTAAACGAGATAAGACCAATAATACCTGTGTATTCTCCTGTGTTTTTCTTGTGAAAGTATGTGGATGGGTCTCTCGGTTCACAGGGACCCACAGGCAAAACACACCGATTCCACAAGAGCCTGTGGAAAATCAGAGGCCTGGCCGGGCCTCTAGGAAACACTGAAGTGGTCCGTGAAGGAAGTGAGGGTCGCGTCGAAGTCAGGGTTAGAACGTCTCATTTTTCCAATGGTCTCCACGGCATACATTGCCGTGGAATGGTGTTTGGAAAAGAGCCGACCTATTTCCGGAAAGCTCAGCTCTAAGAGGTTTCGAATCAAGTACATTGAGACTTGACGGGGCAGAGCAATCGAACGGCGGTTGTTTCGCCCCTTGATGTCGGAAACGCGGATGCCATAATGTTGAGCGACGAATCGAATGATGTCGGGAGGTGTTGTTTCTCGCTCTTCAGGGAGAATATCGAACAAGGCTTGGCGGACCACATCGGTTGTCAGCGGAGCATTTCTCAGCTGGGAAAAGGCGATAGTTCGATTGAGACAACCCTCTAATTCACGGACATTGTTCTGAACCTGGCGGGCAATAAAAAGCACGACGTCTTCGGGAATGTCCCAGCCCTGAGCGCGTCCCTTTTCCTTCAAAATGGCACAGCGGGTCTCGAGGTCCGGAGGTTGAATGTCGGTGAGAAGCCCCTGCATGAAACGGGAACGGAGACGTTCTTCGAGACCCTTGATGTCTGCCGGCCTGCAGTCGGAGGTGAAAACAACCTGTCGTCCGGAACTTTGGAGCGTGTTGAAAGTGTGGAAAAACTCCTGTTGGGTTGCTTCCTTACCGCCGATAAATTGAATGTCGTCGAGGAGGAGGATGTCGACATCTCTGAAGGTTTGCCGAAAGAGATCGAGGTCTTTGGTTTGAAGACAAAAAATAAACTCATTGGTGAACTGTTCGGTGGTCAGGTAAACAGCACGAACATCGCGGTTCTTTTCGACTGCCTTGTGGGCGATTGCGTGAAGCAAGTGGGTTTTTCCCAGCCCTGAGCCGCCATAAATAAACAGGGGGTTATAGGTTTCTCCGGGACGTTCGGCAACAGCGACTGCGGCGGCACAGGCAAATTGATTCGAGGGGCCGATCACGAAGCGGTCGAATGTAAAATGAGGGGTCAGAGGCAGTGTGGGTATCTTTCTAGTGGAATTTGGATGGGTTGCGTTTATGGTGGATTGGACGGAACCCAGACGGATTTGGAAATGACGACCGAACCGACTCCGGGCTACGGCCTCGAGATCATTGATGAGATGATCTCGGATCCAGTCGAGCACGATCGGATTGTCGCAGGTGAGAACGCAAGAACGAGCGGTCTCCTCGTGAGCCTCAAGGGGGGCAACCCAGGTTTCATAGTCCTCATCGCCGAGCATTTGACGAAGGTGCGGCAGGAGTTCGGACCATCTATTCATAGCTAACGGAGAGCTTACCATCAACGAGTTCGAAGAGCACACCCCAAGGAATCCAGCGTTCCAGCCCCTGCCGGACTTGACACCCGAAGGGACCTGAGTTAAGGTTTGCCGCCCTATGTATATGGAGTGTGATGTGTTATGAAGAGAACATTCCAGCCGAACAACAGGCGAAGAAAGAAAAAACACGGCTTTCGCATTCGGATGCGGACCCGCAACGGTCGCAAGATCCTCAATTCGCGACGGAGGAAGGGACGCAAGACAGTCTCGGCCTGACCGGCCGGGGCTTGCCCCGAACGAGGCGTCTTCGGAAGAGGGCGGATTTTCAGAGGATCTACCGGAACGGCTTTCGGGTCGTCGGCCGGTTTGTCGTGGTGTTTGCCGTAGTCGGACCGACCGCGAAGAACCGGTTGGGTATCACGGCGTCGCGGAAAATCGGACCGGCGGTCACGCGGAATCGGTGTAAGCGGCGAATTCGGGAGTTGTATCGATGTAACAGAGACCGGTTGCCAATCGGTAACATCGACGTTGTGGTGAACGCCAGGCGGGGGTGTGCTGAGGTATCCTGGCAAGAGATCTGGCGCGACTATGCGCGGTGTCTGGCCCGCCTTAAAAAAGAGATAGAACAGAGACCCTAGGGCGAACCGACCGGAACCAAGAGGTGACCGATGTCGATGGAAAAGCGAATTCTGATTGCCTTTGTGCTTTCAGCCATCATTTTTGCCGCATGGTCCGTTATTTTTCCTCCACCGAAACCGATACGTCCGCCGGCCACTGAAACGATGGCGACGCCCGGTATGGTTCTGCCGTTGGACGAGACGGCGATAAAGGTCATCGAGCCCACGGCCGACACGGTAGCGAAACCTCTCATCGGGGCGACGAGCGCTGGAGAGGCGCGTACGCTCGAGTTGGGCAACGATGTGATGCGTCTGGAATTCAATACACGGGGCGCCGCGATTGAAAAGTTGTATCTTCTTGGTTTCGACAATGCCCGCGGGGAGACCCTGAACCTGGTTCAGACGGTGGTTCACCCCCAGAGAACCCTTCCTCTTCAGATGGTCATCGACGGAGCCCTGGACGACAGAGTGTACGAGGTCACTCAAGAAACCGGGTTCCTGGTGTTCACCTGGGCCGATGGCGCGGGACGGTCGATCGTGAAGGAATATTCAATGGAGGCCGAGGGCTACGGACTGAATATTTCCGTTGAGGCGACCGGGTTTAGTGGAGAGAGCGTGCTCAGTCTAGGGACGGGCATGCGGGACACCGACGCAGTTGAACGGGCCAATCGTTTTGCGACCTGGGGAGACGTGACGGTTGCAACGATCGAGGACAAGGAAGAGTATCGGCGAGAAAAGGTGAAAGAGCGCCTTTCGCTCGACGCCTCCGGGCTGAGGTACGTTGGCTTCGAAGATACGTATTTCCTCAATGTTTTTCGGGTCAAAGAGGGCGTTTCACGCATTGTGGTCGAGGGGCTTAATCTGAAGGAGACCGACAAAAAGGGCGAGGAGATCGAGCTGCCGGTCCTCCGCGTCGATCTCGAATCAGTCACCGGCCTGTTCCAGGGGGAGCTCTTCGCGGCCCCGAAAGAATACGAACTCCTGCAGAAAGAAGGCGGGGGGCTGGAAGAGACCCTGCATTTTGGGATTTTTCACCCGATTGCCGTGTTCTTCTTGAAGATCTTGCGTTGGATTTACGGCTATGTCGGTAACTGGGGCTGGGCCATCGTCCTTTTGACGGTCGGTATTCGTATGGCTCTCTTCCCGTTGATGCACAAGTCGACAGTGTCAATGCGCCGGATGCAGAAGGTTCAGCCGAAGGTCAAGGTAATCCAGGAGAAGTACAAGAAAAACAAGAGCGACCCACAGGTTCGGCAGAAAATGAACCAGGAGACGATGGCGCTCTACAAGGAGGAGGGAGTCAATCCGGTTGGCGGCTGTCTTCCAATGCTGGTACAAATGCCGATCCTCTTTGCTCTTTACACACTGTTTGCACACGCGATTGAGCTCAGACACACTCCGTTTATTTGGTGGATCACGGACCTCAGCACGAAAGACCCGCTGTACATCACGCCGGTGTTGATGACGGCGACAATGTGGTTGCAACAGCGGTTGGCGCCTCAGGCTGGAGACCCCAATCAGATGCGCATGATGCGCATGATGCCCCTGGTCTTTGGAATTATGTTCCTCGGCTTCCCTGCCGGCTTGGTGTTGTATTGGTTGACCAATAATGTGGTTTCTATACTCCAACAAGAGGTGACCCTACACCTCGTCGGTGAACGAAAAAGACCAGGGAGCGGCAAGCGGCCGCCGAAGGGGAAGAAGTGATCGACCTCGTAGACCATCGTTTTTGTGGCGTGAACCTGGACGAAAGCCTGACGGCAGCGTGTGCCGGCCTCCGGGCCCATATAGGGGAGATTCAGTACGAGATTGTCGAAGAGGATGGCGCCGGGGTAACGGTCGAAGCGCGGATTGACCCCATAGCGGTGCTGGGGCTGTTTCTATCTGAGGTCTTCGTGGCTGGGCAGTTGGACCTTCAGGTCAGGTTGTCCGACGGCACAGACGCCTTGGTGGGCGAACTCAGCGGGAGTGACCTCAAGACGTTGACGTCGGGTTTTGGCAAGGGGTTGGATGCGCTGCAATACCTCTGTAACCGCGTATTGAATAGGCGGCTTCGAGATCACGTACCGGTCCACCTCGACGGTGACGGCTACAAGGCGTGGAGAGCCCTGAAGCTCCAAGATGAAGCGGAGGCGGCAGCCGAAAAGGCGACGCAGCAGCGAGGGCCGGTGACGATCGGGCCATACACGCCAGCGGCCCGCCGAGAAATTCATATGGCCTTGGCCGATGACCCCACGGTTGAAACATGTTCAGATGGTGAAGGATTCATCAAGCGGATTATCGTCCGCCCTCTCGGGCGGCGCTGACACGATCGTCGCGCGAGCGACGGCGGCCGGCGCCTGCGCGTTGGCCGTGATTCGCGTCAGCGGCCCAGAAACCGGCCGGTTGGCGCGGGTTCTGTGTCCAAAGATCGACATGGAGACCCCCTGGCGGGCCGCCGTAGTTCGTCTTTGTGATAGGAGTGGGGGCTTTCTGGAAACCGCGGTCGCGATCCCCTACCGGGCGCCGAAAAGTTACACCGGTGAAGACATGTTGGAGCTGATGGTCCACGGCTCCCCATGGATCGTCGATGCGGTGGTGGGGACCATGATTTCGGCCGGGGCGCGGCACGCAAACCCTGGGGAGTTCACACGAAGGGCCGTTGCCAACGGCAAGATGGACCTGGTTCAGGCCGAGGCGGTCAACGAGGTTGTCCACGCAGAGACCGCATGGCAGGCCCGGTTGGCCAGGGAACAGCTTCATGGGGCCTTGTCGCGTGAGTTTGGGGCTCTCAAGGAAGAATTGATTGTCTTCTTGGCCGAAATTGAGGGATCGTTGGACTTTGAGGAACAGGGCGCCGTGGTCAACCAGGAGGTGCTCAGAAAGGCCCACGAGGGCTGTGTATCAAGAATCGATGCGCTGCTGGACACCACAGCTGTTGGTGTTAGGGTCCGCGAGGGCGCCCGTGTTGTGATCGTTGGGCCGCCAAACTCCGGAAAGTCGACGCTATTCAACGCCCTTCTTGCACGAGAGCGGGCTATTGTGACGGCAGCACCGGGCACAACCCGGGATGTACTCGAGGCCGACCTTGAGATTGAGGGCCTTCCGGTGATTCTCGTGGACACGGCAGGCTTGAGGGAGGCGGCAGATCTTGCTGAAGCCGAAGGCATCAGAAGGGCTGAACAGGAAGAGGCGCGAGCCGATGTGATCCTGGCACTTCATGCCGCGGACGAAGGGGGCGCGCCCCAGAGCCAAGAAGTGGGAGACCGAAGATTGGACATTGTCAGCAAGGTAGATCTGGCCAATCAGCGAATGGATGGAATCCTGGCCATTTCCTGTGTCACCGGCGAAGGACTGGACCGGCTGCGGGAGGAGATCCACCGGCGCGTTTCGGAACCCATGATGTCGATAACGGCCGGGGTGGCGGTCAACGCCCGCCACGCCAATGCCCTGGTGCGGGCTCGTGAATACCTGGAGGGCGTTCTGCTCGTGCCGCGAGAGGTGGCTGCGTTGGAGATTAGGTCGGGCATGATGGTGCTGGACGAGGTGCTGGGCGAGGTGGATGACGAAGATGTCCTCGAGGCCGTCTTCTCGGCTTTTTGTGTTGGTAAATGAAGGTGTCGCGGTGAGGAAATGGGATGTTGTTGTGGTCGGCGCAGGACACGCCGGCATCGAAGCTGCGATGGTCACGGCCCGCATGGGTGCCACGGTGTGTATCGTCACCCTAAGTCGAGACACCATCGGCCAGATGCCCTGTAATCCGGCCGCCGGAGGCATCGGTAAAGGACATCTGATAATCGAATTAGACGCACTGGGCGGCATTCAGGGCTGGGCGGCGGATAGATCCGGGATTCAATTCAGGCGACTCAACGCCTCCAGGGGGCCGGCGGTGTGGGGCCCTCGAGCCCAATGCGACAAGGAACGGTACAGCCAGTTGATGCGGCGGCTCGTGGCTCGAGCCCGAAACATGACCGTTATCGAGGGTGAAGCGAGAGAGATTGTCATTGAAAAGGGCCGGGCTTCTGGTGTTCGGTTGGCGTCGGGAGAGGTCATTCGGGGCGCATGTGTGATCCTCACGACCGGAACCTTTTTGGGGGGGGTGATTCATACCGGGGATGACCGGCAAGAAGGGGGACGTTTTGGAGAGCGCCCCAGTGTCGGCCTTGGAAAGAGTCTTCGGGGTTTAGGTTTGGAGTTGCGTCGATTTAAGACCGGAACGCCACCGAGGCTCCACAGAAGGAGCATAGACTACAGCAAGCTGGAGACCCAAGAAGGAGATGACAATCCACGGCCCTTTTCATGGAGAACGCGTTCGGTGGTCAATCGAGCGGTCTGTTGGGTGGGCCGCACGCCGGAGATGATTCGGGACATCATCAAGGAAAACCTCGACAGATCACCACTCTTCAGCGGGAGAATCGATGGGGTGGGGCCGCGGTACTGTCCATCGATCGAAGACAAGATCGTTCGCTTTCCTCACCACAAGGAACACACGGTTTTTCTGGAACCGGAGACGCTGAATGGCCCGAGCATGTATGTCAACGGGCTCTCGACCTCACTCCCGGCCGATATTCAGGAGTTGGTGGTTCGAGCGGTTCCCGGCTTTGAAGAGGCGCGGTTTCTTCGGTATGGCTACGCGGTTGAATACGATGTGGTGGCCCCGAAACAGGTTGGGCATGACCTTCAGGTGTCGACGGTCCCCGGACTGTATCTGGCCGGCCAGATCATGGGCACCTCGGGTTATGAGGAGGCCGCCGCCCTTGGCTTTATCGCCGGGACCAACGCGGCGGCATCGCTTCTTGGCGCTGAAGGCCTCCGGTTGGGGCGTGAGCAGGCCTACATCGGTGTTCTGGTAGATGACCTCGTCAACCGAGAGCACCGAGAACCCTATCGAATATTCACGTCCCGGGCTGAGCACCGGCTTTTGTTGGGGGTCGATTCCGCCACAGAGCGACTGATGGCCGAGGGTGTTCGTTTGGGCCTGGTTCCCACCGGAGTGTTTCACGTGGAACAGGAAAAATGGGAGCGCCGCCGCCGGGTGGGGCTGCTGTTGGAATCGAGCGCGTTGTCGCCGAACCGGTTGACCAGGGAGCAGTTCCGCGCGAGCCTCGGTGTCGAGCTTCGAAACCCGACCACGTGGGCGGGAATTCTCCGAAGGCAAGACATTGACGACAGGCAGGCCGCGGCGTTGGCGCCGGGTCTTGGGGCGTTGTCGCCGGAAGACCGGGCGATCGTTGTTGGACAGCTCCGGTATTCCGGGTATGTGGAACGCCACAGTCGCGAGCGATCACGGATCGAGCGGTTGAGACATATTCCGATCCCGGGCGATTTTTCCTATCAAGCGATTATTGGTCTATCCCGGGAGGTTTTGGAAGAGATGGAGAGGGTTCGTCCGAAAACACTCGCTGAGGCCGAGCGTCTGGCGGGAATAACCCCCGCGGCGATGGCACTGATCGCAGGCCGTTTGAGCGCCGCGAGACGGGAGTAATTGGGTGAGCGGGCCGTCATTCGCTAACCTGCTCCAGGGTAGAGCCCCGAAGGAGGCGGTGGAGCGCCTCGCGGCCTTTGGTGATCTTCTCGAACGGTGGGCTCAGCGGCATAATCTCGTAAGTGCGTCCGACCGCCAAGAGATGGTTGATCGGCACATCCTGGAATCACTGGCCCCCATCGAACACCTCAACGAAAAAGGCCGCCTGGTTGATATCGGAAGCGGCGCCGGCCTTCCCGGGGTGCCTCTGTTGTGTGTGATGGATCAGTGGTCTGGGCTCCTGGTTGAACCCCGGCAGAAACGGTGGGCCTTCTTGAACCTGGTCGTGCGCGAACTGGGGCTTCGGGCGCGGGTTGTTCGGGCCCGGTACGAGGGTGTGGAAGAGGCTGGGTTTGACCTGTTGACCGTCCGTGCTGTTGGTGGGCACGAGGCAATCCTCGAGTGGGCGGTTGACCACGTGGCACCTTCGGGCGCGGTGGCGATCTGGGGCACCGTTGATGATGTCCGTCGCCTGAGTGGGCTCTCGGGTTGGTCTATGTTAAGCTCGCCGCTTCTCGGCCTCGAGAGGGGCCGTCTTATCTTTTTTAAGGTGTGTTCCACGTGAAACCTCGAATCGTCGCCGTCGCCAACCAGAAGGGTGGAGTAGGAAAGACAACAACTGTCGTCAACCTTGGCGCAACGTTGGCCGCGTACGAACAACGCACGGTGATTGTCGATCTCGATCCGCAATCCAACTGCACCTCCGGCCTTGGTTTACGGGGGGTCACCGAGGCCATGGGAACCAGCTACGGCCTGATCATCAATGGTTCAGACCCCAACGCGATGGTCAGACCGACCGGCTTCCCTCACCTCTCGATTATTCCAGCCACACCGGACCTCGCTGGAGCAGAAGTTGAACTGGTTGGGATGGTGGGGCGCGAGTTCAGGGTGCGGGACGGACTGCGCCAGATTGAGGGCTACAGTTTCCTCCTCATGGATTGCCCACCGGCCTTGGGCCAGTTGACCATCAACGCGTTGACGGCCGCTGATGGGCTTTTGATTCCGATTCAGTGTGAGTATTTCGCCCTTGAGGGCGTCAGTGAACTCATGAAGACTGTTGAAGAGGTCAGGCGGTTTCTCAACCCAACATTGGAATTGGATGGGGTGATTCTCACGATGTTCGATGACCGGACCAACCTGGCCCGACAAGTGGCGGAGGAGGTCCGGAACGTTTTTGGGGAGTTGGTCTTTGAGACGGTGATCCCACGAAATGTCCGACTGGCGGAGGCCCCCTCTTTTGGGAGACCGATCCACGCCTACGACCTCAGAAGTCGGGGTGCGCAGTCATATTTACACCTGGGCCGGGAGTATCTGGGCCGAATGGAGGCCCTCCATGGCTAGGAAGGTGTTGGGACGAGGCCTCAAGGCGTTATTGCCGGAGGCGCCTCAGATCCACGCCGGCTTTGCTCTGATTGACATCAACCGGCTGGTTGCCAACCCTCGACAACCGAGGACGCGATTCGAAACTGAGGCCCTTGAGGGACTGGCGGCGTCCATCCTGGAGCACGGGGTGCTTCAACCACTTCTGGTCAGTGAAGATGGGCCGGGCCGGTACATGATAGTGGCGGGCGAGAGGCGCTGGAGAGCGGCCAAAAAGGCCGGCCTCGACCGGATTCCGGTCGTCATTCGGGAGAAAGTCGACGGGCAACTCGAGCTTGAGTTGGCTCTGGTGGAAAACCTCCAGCGGCGCGACCTGACGCCGCTGGAAGAAGCCCGAGCCTACGAGCAACTCGGTGCCGACCGCGGCCTTTCGCAATCACAGATTGCTGAGCGAGTCGGCATTGACCGCAGCACCGTCTCTAACTCACTTCGTCTCTTAAAGTTACCAGAGAGAATCCGGTTTCTCGTCGAAGAGGGCCGGCTGTCAGCAGGTCACGGTCGGGCCCTCTTGGCCTTTGCTGCCGAGAACGAGATGGAGACTTGGGCCGATCGGGTGGTTGCGGAGGGTTTGAGCGTCCGGGTTCTCGAGCGGGCCGCCGCAAAGGTGCGCGAGGAAGAAAAGAAGCCGATTCGTCGCAATAGACCAACTAAATCCAAAGACCCAAATATAATGAGCGCGGAAAAAAAGCTTACTCTCAAATTAGGATCTCAAGTTGAGATCATAAAAAACAAAAAGGGTGGGCGAATCGTGGTGTCATGTTCGAGCCACGATGAGCTTCTTCATGTTTTTGATCTGCTGATTGGAGACGGGTGATGGCACGAAGTGGAGATGCCTTGAGTGGTTTTGTTGATATAGGGTGCGTGATCCGTGGCGAGTTGGAGTTCAAGAACACCTTTCGCCTGGATGGACGGGTGGAGGGCCACATCCAGTCCTCGTCGGAGTTGCTCGTGGGAGAGACCGGGAGCGTCGAAGGTGAGATTGACGTCGGCAGGTGCGTTGTAGGAGGCGAGGTTCGTGGTACCATCCGGGCCGCGGAGCAAGTCGTGTTGCATGCATCAGCCAAGGTGTGGGCTGAGATCTTCACCGCCGCGCTGGTGATGGAGGAGGGGGCTTTTCTCGAGGGAAAGGTCACAATGGAAAAAAAGCCCGGCTTGATAGCGGTTGACGGCACAAAGGCGATATCGTCTTGATTGCCGCCAATCTCGTTGGTGCCATGAGCTTGTCTGGGTTGGATATGGAACACTTCTGGAGCGACGAATGACCCCACCAAATATATCCATAGTTCTGATTATGCTCTGTTTTTGGGTCACGCTCTGGTTGGTGAACCGGTTTCTGATTCGTCCTGTCAATACGGTGTTGGAGCAACGCCATGAACAAATAGACGGCGCCGAAAAAGCCTGGACCGCCAAGAACGAAGATTTACTCTCGGCGACCGGCCGAATCGAGGATGAATTGATTGAGGCAGCGCGAGCCGCTGCCAAGACTCGTGAGACCTATCGCATCGGCGCCCACCAGGACAAACAGCAGAAATTCGACACCGCCAGGAAAGAGGCTGAAAAGAAGCTCGAGAGCGCCCTGGAGGCCCTGAGTCAGGATGCCGAAAAGGCCCGAGTTGAACTTCGAGAACGGGCGGAGAGTCTGTCACGAGAGTTGGTACAACGGCTCTTGGGGCGGGAGGTACACCCGTGAAGTCGTTCGGAATCTGGGTGGTTGTTTTCTGTGTCCTCTTGGGCTTGGCCTATGCGGTGGACCACGGTGAAACCAAGCTTGGTGTGCCGGTCTTTCTGTGGTTGGCCCTCAACCTGACAGTGTTCTTATATCTATTGGCCCGGTTTGTGGGCCAACCCGTCAGTGTCTTTCTTGAGGCCAGGAAGGATGGAATTGCCGGTGATCTCAAACAGGCGGAAGAACGCCTTGTGGAGGCGGAGCGCCTGAAGACCGAGGTCCTGGATCGCCTGAGCAAAGTCGAGGTTGAGGTCGCAGAAATTCTCGGGCGGTCCGAGGCCCTGGGGCAGGAAGAGGCCGATCGGATAGCGGCGGAAAGCCGTGATGAGACCGAACGTCTTCTTCGTCGGGTCAACGATGAGATTTCCCAGCGAGAAACAGAAACGCGCGAGATCCTCGCCAAAGAGACCGCCGAATTGACGGCCCGGTTGGCGCACGATCTTCTTCAGAAGGGCATGACGGATGCAGACCGGAAGAGAGTGATGGACCGAAGTGTTCAGGCGCTTGGGCCCGCAGGCGAGGAGGGGTGATGTCACGTTTCAGGGCGGCCCCCTACGTCAAAGCGTTGTTTGAAGTTGCCGGGAGCGGCAGCGCTGCCGATCGGATGACAGATTCACTCGATCAGGTGGCGGAGATCCTTCGTCTGGTGCCGGAGCTGCAGCGGACCATGGTTTCGCCTCTGGTTCCACCGGAGGTCAAGCAAAAGATCCTGGATCAGGTGTTGCAGGCCCTCGAGATCGACGGCCCTGTACGGCGGTTCATCTTTGTTGTGCAAAGCCACTTTAGGCTGGAGCATATGAGTGATATCGCAGCCGGTTTTCGCTCAATGGTTGACCGGTCTTTGGGCCGGGTCCACGCGAGGGTCGAGGTTGCTTCGGTTCTCGACGAAACGGGGCGTCGGGCCCTCATTGACGCCCTAGAAAAGGTCCTGGCCACCGATGTTGTCGCCGATTTCATCGAAACACCCGAGTTGCTGGGAGGCTTCCGGCTTCAGGTGGGTTCCAAGCTCTTTGACGGGTCCCTCGCCGGACAATTGAAACAACTGGGCCGAGGGGCCCTGTGAGACAGGGGTAGAGTATGCAGATTAAAGCCGCTGAAATCGCGGATATCATCCGCCAACAGATTGAAGGACACGAAACCACCGTTGACATGTCGGAAGTCGGCACCGTTATTTCGGTGGGTGACGGTATCGCCCGCGTCTACGGACTCGACGGCGCGATGTCAGGTGAGTTGCTGGAATTTCCCAACGACGTCTACGGGCTTGCTCTCAACCTCGAGGACGACAATGTCGGGTGTGTGTTGATGGGTGAGGTCCACCTGATCAGCGAGGGTGATCAGGTCAAGAGGACTGGGCGCATCATGGATGTGCCGGTTGGTCCCGACGTTGTCGGTCGCGTGGTTGATCCGCTCGGAAACGCTCTCGACGGCAAGGGCCCGATTGTGTCGGCGGAGAGATACCCGATGGAGCGAATCGCTCCCGGCGTTGTCGATCGGCGTCCAGTCACCGAGCCGATGCAGACCGGGATCAAGGCCATCGACGCGATGATTCCGATCGGACGAGGCCAACGTGAGTTGATCATTGGCGACCGCCAGACCGGGAAGACCGCCATCATCATCGACGCCATCATCAACCAGAAGGGTACCGGCAATATCTGCATCTACGTGGCGATCGGTCAAAAGGCCTCGACCGTCGCCCAGGTGATTGCAACTCTGGAAAGACATGGTGCGATGGCACATACGATCATCGTCTGCGCGACGGCGGCCGACCCGGCGCCTGTCCAGTATCTCGCACCTTATACCGGCGCCGCGTTGGGTGAATACTTCATGTTCAACGGCGGTCACGCGGTGGTGTTCTACGATGATCTGACCAAACATGCACAGGCCTATCGGGAAATGTCTCTTCTTCTGAGGCGGCCCCCGGGCCGCGAGGCCTATCCCGGCGACGTGTTCTACCTGCATTCCCGGTTGCTCGAGCGGGCGGCGAAACTCAACGACAAGAATGGTGGCGGAAGCCTGACGGCGTTGCCGGTGATCGAGACCCAGATGGGCGATGTTTCGGCATACATTCCGACCAACGTCATTTCGATCACCGACGGACAGATCTACCTCGAGGGAGATCTCTTCTTTGCCGGACAAAGGCCTGCAGTCAACGTCGGCCTGTCGGTCAGCCGTGTCGGAGGCAATGCCCAGATCAAGGCGATGAAATCGATCGCCGGATCTCTCAGGCTCGAATTGGCACAATACCGGGAGTTGGCGGCCTTCGCACAATTTGGGTCCGATCTCGACAAGGCAACCCAACATCAGCTGGCCCGCGGCGCCCGACTGATGGAGATTCTCAAACAGGGTCAGTACAAGCCGCTCGATGTTTGCTTGCAGTTGGTGTCGATCTTCGCCGGAACCAAGGGCCATTTGGACGGCATGAAGGTCTCGGCGATCGGCGCCTTTGAGCCTTTCCTCCACACCGTCGTCAACGATGAAGCTTCCCAGGCCTTGGCCACGATCCAGGAAACCGGAAAATTTGACGACGAGACAACCGAAGCGTTTTCCAAAGCCATCGATGGCGCGATATCCCGATTTCTGAAAGAACATCCGGAGGCAGGCCTTGCCGAACACTAGGGACATCCAGCTTCGGATCCGCTCCGTCAAAGGTACCCAGCAGATCACCAAGGCGATGAAGATGGTGGCTGCGTCCAAACTCAGGCGGGCGCAGAGCGCCGTGACCGAGGCGCGCCCTTACGCGGACACCTTGGCCAGGGTGCTGGCGAGGGTCTCTGATCGAACGGAATACATCCATCCCCTCTTGGAGCGGAGATCGGGTAGGAGAGCGTGGATCCTCGTCGTCACTTCCGACAAGGGACTCTGCGGCTCCTTCAATGCCAATCTTCTTCGCAGTGTCGAGAAGGAGTTGTGTTCCGTCGATCGCTGGGAGTCTGTCGAAGTCATTGCCGTCGGACGAAAGGGTGCGGAGTACTTCGCAAACCGGGACTGGGCCGTCGTTCACGAAGAGCGCGAAACCATGGCCAATTTGGGACCGGGAGACGGGCCACGGCTGGCTGAGATGTGCATCAAGGCCTTCAAGTCGGGGCAGGTGGACGAGGTCTATGTGATGTACAACCGTTTCATAAATCTCATTCGTCACGAAATTACGACAGAGAGAGTGTTGCCGATCGATCCGCCGGCCGTCGAGGATGACCGGGCGACAGGTGGTGAGGTGGACTACCTTTATGAGCCGGCGCCGGAGGTCCTTTTGGAAACGCTCCTGCCCGGCTACGTCGAGGTGTCGATCCATGCGGCATTGTTGGATAGTGTTGCCGCTGAACAGGCCGCACGCATGACCTCAATGGAAGCGGCTACCAAAAATGCCGATGAGATGATCGACAGTCTGACCTTGCTGTACAACCGTACACGTCAGGCCGCCATCACCAAAGAATTGATCGAGATCGTTTCCGGCGCGCAAGCGCTGGCAGAGTAGGGAGAGAGTCAATGAGCGAGAGAGTAGAAGGTCGCGTTGTGTCGGTCATCGGGCCGGTTTTAGACGTGGAATTTCCCGAAGACCACTTGCCCGCGATCCTCAATGCTGTCCATGTCAAGGATGACGGCCAATTGGGCGCATTTCCCATTGATGTGACAGCTGAGGTTGCCCAGCATCTCGGTGAGGGCCGGGTGCGTTGTATTGCAATGGAGGACACCGGTGGTGTCGTCCGCGGCATGATTGCGAAGGATCTCGGTGCACCTATTACCGTTCCGGTCGGACGCCAGACCTTGGGTCGCGTGCTCAACGTCCTTGGTGAACCCGTTGACGGCAAAGGCCCGGTGGAAACCGAGGCGCGGTCGTCCATCCACCGTGAACCTCCCCCATTGGAAGAACAGAGCACCGAAGTTGAAATGTTCGAGACAGGCATCAAGGTTGTCGACCTTCTCGAGCCGTACTCCAAGGGTGGTAAGACCGGCCTTTTCGGTGGCGCCGGCGTCGGCAAGACGGTGTTGATCATGGAGTTGATCAACAACGTTGCCTTGCAACACGGTGGCTTTTCGGTCTTTTCCGGTGTCGGGGAACGCACCCGTGAGGGCAATGACCTGTGGCTCGAGATGACCGAAGCGGGCGTTATCGACCCAGACGACTGGGAAAAGTCCAAGGTGGCGTTGATTTACGGTCAGATGACCGAGCCCCCAGGCGCCCGGTTGCGGGTAGGCCTGACCGGGTTGACAGTCGCCGAACACTTTCGTGATGTCGAAGGCCAGGACGTGCTTCTCTTTATCGACAACATCTTCCGCTTTACTCAGGCCGGTTCGGAGGTGTCCGCGCTGTTGGGCCGAATGCCCTCCGCGGTCGGGTACCAGCCGAATCTGGCGACCGAAATGGGCGAACTCCAGGAACGAATCACCTCGACAAAGAAAGGGGCGGTCACCTCGGTGCAGGCGATCTACGTACCCGCGGACGACCTGACGGACCCGGCGCCGGCCACGGCCTTCGCCCACCTGGACGCGACGTCGGTTCTGTCTCGCCAAATTGCAGAGTTGGGCATCTATCCAGCGGTTGACCCGCTGGCTTCGACCTCAAGGATTCTTGATCCTGGCGTCGTCGGCGAAGAGCACTATATGGTCGCTCGTGAGGTGCAACAGATTCTCCAGCGCTACAAGGATCTCCAGGACATCATCGCCATTTTGGGAATTGATGAGTTGTCCGAAGAGGATCGCCTGGCCGTCGGCCGAGCCAGGAAAATCCAACGATTCTTGTCGCAGCCTTTCCATGTTGCCGAACAGTTCACCGGCTTCAAGGGGCGGTACGTCAAAGTCGAGGATACGATCAAGGGCTTCAAAATGTTGGCCCATGGTGAACTCGACCACCTTCCCGAGCAGGCGTTCTTGTATGTCGGCACGATCGAAGAAGCCATCGAGAAAGCCGAAAAGATGAAGGAGGCGTGATGGGCGAGCGGTTGCACCTCGAGATCGTGACCCGCCACCGACGGGTTTTGGAGGCTGAGGTGGACGAGGTCCGGTTGCCGGGGGTCATGGGGGAGCTGGGTATTCTTCCGGGGCACACGCAGCTCTTGACAGCCCTGGCCATTGGGCGGGTCGCTTATACCTCAGATGGCCGAGAGTACAAACTGGTGGTCAGGGACGGGTTTGCCGAGATTCAGCCGGATAAGGTGACCGTCCTGGCACGAGAGGCGCGGCTGCTTGAGGAGATCGATCGAGAGCAGGAGCTCAGCGAGCGCGACCAGGCGAACGAAGAGTTGAAGACCGTTGATTTCGACGATTTTGAGAGTGTCAGTGGGCGTTTGCGGTCTGCAGAAGCCGCGCTTGAGGTTCTCGGAAAGGCCTAGGGCTTGGTGGGACCTATGGACGCGGTCCGTATTGGCCTTTTGAATTCACGAGAATGCTGATTGGCGGAGTGATAGGCCAATCCGGCCACGCCCATAGGTAGTGGCGCTTCGCGCCGGGTAGAGATTATTCCAGAACCAGCCAGACCAGACTGGATCTGCCGACCGCACCGTTTGAGTTCTTGAAAAATGGATGTTTGTAAGCGGGTCCGTCAGGGCCCGCTTTTTTTTATTACCTACCGCGCGAAGCGCACCAAAGGATCCTGAGGGTCAGAGGCCGTGGACCAACTCGTGCTAGGTCTCGCTCCGGCGGGCTCTGTCCCTCAGGATCCTTCCCGCGGGTAAGGTCTACTGATACTCCGCCCCCAGAATGACGCTGACGATGATCGCACCGACCGCCAGGGGAGCGGCAAAACGAAGGAGAAAGCGCCAGACCCCGAAGGTCTTCATCGGTCCATGGCCGGCTTCGAGTTCCTGCAGGTTCTCGTCTTTGGTCAAAGCCCATCCAACGAAAAGAGCAATCAAGAACCCACCGACCGGCAAAAACCAGTTGCTCGCGAGGTAGTCGAGGGTCCCGAAGATGCCTGCTGTCGATGGCCGACCGATGAAATTGATCTCAGAAAGGCTCTGAACCCCTCCGAGACTCAGAGCGTTGAGGATGCCGAAGAGTGCGATGGATCCGCCCATAATCAGGGTAGCTCTGCGCCGCGCCCAACCGAACTCGTCGATCGCATAACTTGCGACGACTTCCAGCAGACTGATGGTGCTTGTCAAGGCGGCGAAGGCAACCAGGACGTAAAAAAGAGCGCTGATCGCCGCCCCGCCGGGGAGTTTAAAAAAGACCACCGGCAGGGTCGTAAACAGAATTGTCGAAGATTTGGTGATTTCGAAATCGAAGCTGAAAATTATGGAGAACATGATGATGCATGCCATCACCGCGATGACCGTATCGAGGACACAGACCGTAATAGCCGCGCGTGGAATTGAGGTCTTTTTCCCCATATAGCTGCCGTAGGTCAGCATCGCGCCCATGCCCAGACTGAGGGTGAAAAAGCTGTGTCCCAGCGCCTCCAAAACCCCGCCGCTGGTCAACTCCGAGAAATTCGGCCGAAAGATGAAAGCCAACGCCTGGTTAAAACCTGGAGTCCATACAACATAGAGCATGAGGCCCAGGAGGATCGTAAATAAGACCGGCATCAAGACCTTGGCGGCTCGTTCGATCCCATGGCCAACGCCGAAGTAGACAACGCCGACCGTCGCACCCATGAAAGAGAGGTGGAAGAAGGTCTGTTGCCATGGATTCGAGAGGAAGCCACCAAAAAAAGTCTGGAGGGCCGCAGGATCGTTGGCTAGAGGGCCCAATTTTCCCGAGAGCGCCAGCACGATATAACGGAGAGTCCATCCGGCCACCACGCTGTAGTAGGAAAGAATGACAAACCCGGTTACGACCCCAAGGATTCCCACCCCGACCCAGGCGCGACCGCCGGGCCGATCTCGTCCCAGGCGCCGAAAAGCGCCGACCGGACCTAACTGTGTCTTTCGACCGAGGATGATCTCAGCCAACATAATCGGGGCCCCAACCAAGACGATAGCCACCAAATACACCAAAACAAAGGCGCCACCGCCATTCTCGTAGGTGATGTAGGGAAATTTCCACAGGTTGCCAAGCCCGACGGCGCTCCCTGCGGCCGCAAGGATGAACCCCAAACGGCTCCCCCATTGAGCCCGTGACTTTGTTGACTGTTGATGATCCATTGGGTCCTCGCGTCGAGAACCCTACCCGGCCCGAAGTAAGGGTGTCAAGCCAGGAAGAACGCGGCTGATTGCGTTTTGACCTGGCCTGGTTTAGACTGTGCGACCTGTCGGGGCGTAGCTCAGTCTGGTAGAGCGCACGGTTCGGGACCGTGAGGCCGGAGGTTCAAGTCCTCTCGCCCCGACCATTTGCAATTAGTGGCCATGCGGCTGTGGTTCCTCGGCCTTATCGGGAGCGTAGCAGCCACATCCCCAGCAATTGCGCCCACGACGACGTTTGGATCCCACTCCGGCCCCACCCTTGATTTATGCCTTATTTTCGCCTAATATAGTCACATGGATTTTCTCACTACTCGGCAGCGAGACGTTTTGGATTTCATTAGGGACCGGATTACAGCTGAAGGTGTGGCGCCGACCCTTCGGGAGATCTCCGCTCATTTTGGTTTTTCCAGCACGGCCTCGGCACAAAAGCACGTCAATTTATTGGTGAGTAAAGGGTTCTTGGAGAAGAATAAGCACCAGAAACAGGGCCTGAGAGTTGTCGGAGCGGCCCCTGCGTCGCCTTCGGTCACTTTGCCTCTGGTCGGCGCCGTTGCGGCGGGATCCCCGATCGAGAACTTTGGAGAGTCTGAAGAGACCAGCGTTCCACCGGACATGGTGGGAAAAGGAGATCACTTTGTCCTCCAGGTCCGTGGCCTTTCGATGATCGATGACGGCATCCACGATGGGGACCACATTGTCGTCAAACGGGTGCCCGAGGCCAAGCCGGGTGACACGGTCGTAGCGCTGGTTGACGGTGAGGCGACATTGAAGCGGTTCTTTCCGGAACCGGGTGGAAGGGTTCGGCTTCAGGGCGCCAATCCGGCCATGTCGCCGATCGTGATGCCTGCGTCGAGGGTTGTGATCCAGGGAATTCTCGTGGGGTTGCTGAGGAAATATTAGCGAATTTCCTTTGCGGTTCAATTGTGTTCTTGTACCTGACGGCTCCGTTGGGTGGAACCGAGCCCCTTGAGTTGCCCGCAGGCGGCGGCCACATCGGCGCCCTTTGACCACCTGACGGTCACAACCCGACCGGCATCTCTCAGGGCTCGGGCGAAGGAATCCACAACGTCTCTTGAAGGCTGCTTGAGCTCTGGAAAATGTTCCGCATCTTCGTTCAAGGGGATGACGTTGATCTTGCTGGGAATGCCTTCGGTCAGTCGGGCCACCGCCTCGGCATCGGAGATGTGGTCGTTGAAGTCCCGAATCAACACGTACTCGAAGGTGATCCGCCGACCACGTTCCAGAGGAAACGCGCGAACGGTTGCCATCAATTGATCAAGAGGGTATCGCCTGGTGATGGGCATGATCTCCTGACGACGCTTCTGGTCGGGGGCGTTGAGCGACAGGGCCAGCTTGGGGCGCCGAGGCAACTCGGCCATCCACCGTATCCCCGGGATAATTCCGGCGGTCGAGATGGTGATCCGTTTCGGGCTGACCCTCTCGAACAAAACCGCCAGGGCCTGACCGAGGTGGGTGGTATTGAGCAAGGGTTCCCCCATGCCCATGAAGACAAGGTTGACCCTCTCGACCTCATCTGGAAGATCCCGGCGCATCAGGCGATACTGGCCGACCATTTCGGTAGCACTGAGGTTCCGACCTGCACCCAGGGCGCCGGTTACGCAGAAGGTGCAGCCGACGGCGCACCCGGTCTGAGCCGAAAGACACAGGGTTGCCTTGCCACCGTCGGGCATGGAGACACCCTCGAACGTCTCCCTATCTTCAACCGCGAAGAGGTACTTGGTGGAACCGTCGCTGCTGACCACCCTTTCAAGGATCTCCGGCTCGGCCAGAGAGAATTCGGCCGCCAGGGTCTCTCGCAGAGCCTTGGGAAGGTTGGACATCTCTTCGAAGGTTCGCGCGGCACGCTGGTGTATCCAACCGGCGATTTGGTGTCCGCGGAAATCCCGGTCGACGGTGCTCTGGAGCAACTGAGCGATCTCGGCGGATGTCTTGCCTATCAGATTCATGCACTCTCCGGCGGCCAATGAACTCGATATAATGGCCGTTCTCGGAGAGAATAGCGTGGATGGAGACGATACCTAAGCCCCCGGACACCATTGGGTCCCACAGGATCACCCATTGGCAGCCGATCGCCGGTGATGCCTCCGGCCGCCGCTACTGGCGGGTTGTGTTGGCAGCGGGAGGGACTGCCGTCCTGTGCCGATACCCCGACCGCTGGCTCTCGGTGGTCAAAAGGGACATTGAAGTGTTGATTTGGCTGCGGGACCGGGGACTCCCGGTTCCTCAGATACTGGTCGGTGACGATCAGTCGCCCTGGGTTCTACTGGAGGACCTCGGCCGGGTCGACGGAGAACAGACCCTGAGACGAACAACTCCAGCATCACGAGTCATTTGCGCCACCGCCATGGTCGAGCCCCTCTTTCAACTTTCAAGACTTCCTCCTCGGGAACTCCCCGACTGGAACCCCTCACTCGATCAGGCATTTCTCAGATGGGAACTGGCCGGTTTCGAGATGTGGAGCTGCCCGTCGAGCAGAAGACGGGAAGCCAGTTCAGTACTTCAGGTGTGGTTCGACGACCTCGCAGCAGCGGTCTCCGGACACCCACAGACGATCTGCTTCCGGGATTTCCATCTCAACAACATCCTGGTGAGGGCCGACGGCCGGGTCGGGGTCATCGATGTTCAGGACCTTCGAAGGGGGCCGGACACCTACGATCTTGCCAGTCTGCTCGGGGATCGCGCGATGCCCGACCTACTGAACGGTGCCGAGCGGCGCGCCATTGCTCAGTCCTGGGCCGAGGGTGTCGGCGCCGCTCACGGATGGGAACGCCGCCTGGAAGAAACGACCCTTCAACGCGCGCTCAAGGTCCTGGGGACCTTTGCCTTCCTCTCGGCGAAAGGCTTGCCCCACTACCATCGATGGGTTCCCAAAACTGCCTCGGCCGCTGCCGGAATCGCCCAACACATCGGAGCGCCCGCCGAGGCAACGGCATTTCTGCTAGACTTGGCAGCCACTGGAGGTTTCGATGTTTGGTAGCCTTGGTCTCCCTGAACTCCTGATTATTCTCGCGATCGTCGTCTTGATTTTCGGCGTCAACAAGCTCCCTCGGCTCGGCAAGGGTCTCGGTGAGGGCATCCGCAACTTCAAAGACTCGATCAAGAGCGGGAAAAACGACGAGGCTGAGGACAACGGATCGTCGGACTGAGCGCTCCAACCAACCCGGATATCTCATCAGGATTAAAAAGGACGGCCCGAAGGCCGCCCTTTTTTGACTCGATTGCCTTGCGACGAAACTTGGTGAGAAGTACGGGCTAGGCAGCGTCCGCACCCTCCGCTGGTTCATTGAGAACCCTGCGGATCATGTAATAGACGGTGGCCAACCCCAGGACCAGCAGAATCGCAAAGAGCCAGAAGTTCCCCCACTGTGCTCGGATGACGAACTGAGACAAGTCGACCGATGAACCCATGTAGATCGAACGGACCTGGTCTCTGGTCACCACCATGATAGCCATCGTGGCCAGGGTGGTCCCAAGGGTTGCTGTCACAAGTGCAGGTCTGGTTACCGGGTCACTACACCGGGCCACCATCACCAGGATGCCGATACCGAAGAAGACTCCGACGGTAAACGGCCCCATCGTTGCACCGCCACCCCTCATCAGGCCGAGCAGGACATCTTTCGGCAGGGCCATCGTCAACCACAGGCCGTCGGCGATCTGCAGCACCGAGGCCCACAGAACCCACTTCCATGCGAAGTGTGCAATCGTGCCGTTGAGGTCCGGATCGATACCCTGGCGCGCTTGCCGAACGGCCCACCAGGTGACGACCATTGCCGACAGGGCCACTCCGGCCAACAGGAAGTGCAGGTAGCGTGGAACGAAAGTTGGGTCGTTGAGAATCGCCCAGGGATTGCCGGCAAGCGCTTCCCAGGACCCCGGCTGCATATGGATGAGGTTGACGGCAACCTGAATCGCACCGATGACCATGAACAGGATTGCAGCCGTCCACAGCCACACACCGCCACCACGGCCGCGAGCAGGGGCGCCCTTGAATTTGTAGAGATAGACGGCGTAGTAGCCGACAGTCAGAAAAAGCAACAGAGAAAGCCACATCCAGCCAATCAGAATGGTGGCCGTGTAGAAAAATTGGTGGTAAAGCAATTGAATAAACAGCAACGGGGCGACGCCGGTGGTAATCGTTAAGGAAATACCGTATCCATTGATCCCGATCAACCGCCCGGCCAGCACGCCCCGAGGGTCATCGGCCCGGCCGCGGGCAAGGGTGTGGGAAATGGCCGCCATCAGGGTCCCGCCCAAGGTCAGGTTCACGAACAGCAGGTGGAGGAAAAAGGTAAGAACCAACAAGAACTGGAAGAGCCAGACCGGGCCCGGGAGGCCGGCCGCGTCAACTGCAGGAATCAAATCAGGAGTCATTCTCCACCTCCAGTCAAAACTGTAGACGCGCCATCATGGGTCAGTGTCCCCAGAAACGTCGCCAGGGCCTCGAGGTCCTCGTCGTTCCCGACAAAGGGCGGCATCATCGGGTAGGCGGTGGTCTGCGTGTCGAATTGAACGGACCGGTCGGCATCAACATATGCCTGCCCCATGTCACGTAATTGCTCGAGCGTGCCCGTGATCATGCCCACCAGAAGGTCTGTGACCATCTCGGGATCCTCCTTCATCTCGTCGGCCCCTGGCATGAATTCCACCATTTCCTCAAAATTGGAGTCGCGATGGCACGAGGCACAGCCGGCCTCAAATGCCGCAGCGCCCGATCCTGGTGGATCGTTCGCGGTGACAGCCAGCATCTCCTGAAAGGTCGGCAAGGCCTCGGTGATGCTCCGGTATCCGCCGAGGGTGTGACAGGCGGCGCACTGAATTTTGAACACCCGGCGTCCTACCTCGATAGGGTCATCCAAGCCGCCGGTCGACGCCCAACCGGTATAGGCCTGAAGACCCGCCGAGTTGATCCGTTCGATGTCCTCAACCAACAACCCGTTGGAAAAAAGGTGTGAGTGAATCAGGAAAGGCTTGCGGCTACCTTCGCGGAGCCGCTCCCAACCACCGAAAAAGGCAAACGCCGCCACCATAACCAGGATGCCGGGCACGATCGCCTTGATGCTTCGAGGGACGATCAACAGGAACACAATTCCCAGGACCAGCGCCGCCGCCAAGGCCCACAAGGTGAATGATCGGGTTGCCGCCAGAGAGGCCAAAGTCGGGGACTCTCCCAAGAAAAGGGCCCGCGTCGTCTCACCCAGCTGCGCTTCCCACCAGCGATAGCCGACGTAGGAAATCAACGAGCCGGCCACGAGCCAGCCGCCGATGTACCGCACCAACCTAGTGCCGGCCTCCCGACTTTTCGACGCCGGGAAGAGCATGAACGCGGCAGCCATCATCAAGGCGACTCCGGTCCGAAGCAGGGTCGCGGGCCAATAGGTCGGATTGAAGAAGCCGTCCCAGAAGGCGTGGCTCTCAAGCCACTTCCCCGGGGTCAACTGGTAGGTGATGATCCCGTTGATGACAACCAGTGATCCGTAGGCTCCGACAAAGTAAAGCCATCCGACCAACATGTGTGCTTTCTTCGAGATCTTGTCCCAGGTGCCGTAGTAGACCAGGGCAGCGACGATTTCGAGAATAAAGAACACCCACTCAATGGCCCACCCCCACACATAATTGTGAATCAGGCTGGAAATCGCCCCCGGAGAGATCAAACCGGCAACCACCCAGATGCCGACCCCGGAAATAGCTCCGTAAACGGTGGATACGAGAATCAACACCAGCGAGGAACGTTTGGCCAGTTCTCGAAGTTCCGGGTCATTCCGCCGTACTCCGAGGGTTTCCGTCACCGCGATCAACAACCCGCCCCCGACGGCAAAGTGAGCCACAATCACATGGGGAACGGCCACCAAGGCCATCAACATACCGCCGCCCATCGCAAAATCCCAGATTGGATAGTCCATCGATACCCCCCCTCTAATCACCGGTAAGTTTCTGACGACACTCTAACCGATCCTTCGCGACCGGCGCCTCCCAGAATCCAGTGTCATCTTCCCCTTGACACGTCGAGCATCGAGACATAACATATGTGGTGACATTGAAAATGAGTCTGGATTAGAGGGAGTGACCATGAGCAAGTTGGCGCAACGTGCCCAGAAGCTATTCATTCAGCACCTGAGAGAGAACAATCTCAAGGTGACCCAGGAGAGGCTGGCCCTGTTGGATGAAATCTTTGCAACCAGTGACCACTTGGACGCCGACGATCTGCTGGCCAGAATGAAGGTGAAGAAGCGCAAGGTCTCCCGCGCAACGGTCTACAGAACACTCGACCTCCTGGTGCAATGCGGTCTGGTCCGGAAGAGCCGCTTGGGCCGGGAGCACTACTTCTACGAGAAGATGGAACCGGGTGGGGGACACCACCACATGGTCTGCATGGCCACCGGCAAGATCATCGAGTTCTGGGATGCGGATCTGGATGAGCGCCTCCGTCACATCTGCCACGACCACAAGTTCCGGCCGTCCTTCATATCAATTCAGATTCAAGGCCTGAGTGAAGAAGGGCAAAAGGTCGAACAGGAGACGTCGTTCTTTTAGGCCCAGAATCTACGCAAGGACTGGGTAAAGCCGTTAGCCTTTCGTCAACAGCTTCCGACTGAGCCGGAACCAAAGAGGTTCCGGCTCAGTCGGTTTTCACAATCGATACCCTGGCGATCCGTCGTTTTCCGACCTGGATCAACAGAGACTGTCCCGAGATTGCAGAAATGATCATTTTTGGGTCACCGGCGCCCTCGCCGTCGACCTTGACCCCCCCCTGCGACATCAGCCGACGCGCCTCGGAATTCGAAACGGCCAAACCCGCTTGGACCAGGACCTTGGACAGCAGCATGGTTGGGGTCTCACTGGTGATCTCGACCTCCGGAATCTCGGCCGGTAATTTCCGCCCGGAAAACACCCGTCCAAACTCACCCTCGGCCGACTCGGCGGCATCCGCACCGTGAAACTCTTCCACCAGTGACCGGGCCAGGTCCTTTTTGACCTCCATCGGATGCCGTCGACCCTCGTTGACGTCGGCCTTCATCTTCTCGATGTCTTCGGCTGTCCGATCGGTCAACAGGAGCCAGTACTTCCACATCAGATCGTCCGACACCGACATCAGCTTGCCGAACATCTCGTTCGGTGGATCTTCAATGGCTACGTAATTGCCCAGGCTCTTGGACATTTTTTCCACGCCGTCCAGGCCCTCTAACAGGGGCAGGGTCATGGCGACCTGTGGTTCCAACCCATGTTCCTTCATGAGATGACGGCCCATCAGGAGGTTGAAGAGTTGGTCGGTACCGCCCAGTTCCACGTCACACTTCAGGACCACCGAGTCATACGCTTGAGCCAGGGGATAGAGGAATTCGTGAAGTGCGATCGGCTTCTGGGCCTCGTACCGCGTACGGAAGTCGTCCCGCTCGAGCATCTGGGCGACCGTCACCTTGGCCGCCAGCCTGATCCATTCAGCGGAGCTCAATCGGCCCAACCACTTTGAGTTGAAATCGACGACGGTTGTTTCGGGGTCGAGGAGTTTGAAGATCTGACGGCGGTAGGTTGCCGCATTGGTCTCGATTTCCTCCGGTGTCAATTGCGGCCGAGTGGTGTTCTTCCCCGTTGGGTCACCGATCAGCCCGGTAAAGTCTCCGATCAGGAAGACGACCCGATGACCCAATTGCTGAAAGTGCCGCATCTTTCGAATGATCACCGTGTGACCCAGGTGCAGGTCTGGGGCCGAAGGATCAAAGCCCACCTTGATCGTCAGAGGCTCGCCTTTTTCCCAGGACCGCTGGAGCTTTTTCCGCAGCGCATCCGAGGGCACCACGTCAACACAACCCTTGGTCAAAAACTGAATCTGCTGTTGGATCGTTTCTGTCATCCCGCCTCCATCACGCCGCAATCCAGTCGCCGGCCGGTCGCCACGTCGGCAAAGTGTAGCAACCCGGCGGAGTTGGAACCAGGGAGGACATCTCCCGACACTAG